>JBKJZS010000088.1:0-1130 GCA_046714915.1 Polaromonas sp.
TATGTTTCGCTACTTCCGGGTTGCAGTACTAGTGCCTACCGAAGCAAGCCGCGCCAGGCGCGCCGGTCTGGCCTTCGTTTTCCTGTGGTTTTTCATCGGCGGCATCGCGCACTTCGTTTTCACCGAAGCAGAGATGCGCATCGTGCCGCCGTACCTCCCCTGGCCGCGCGCCGCGGTGCTGGTCAGCGGCGTCTTCGAACTATTGGGCGCCGTCGGCCTGCTGTGGCAACCCACCCGCCGCGCCGCCGCCTGGGGACTGTTCGCGCTGACGCTGGCGGTGACCCCGGCGCACCTCTATATGCTGCAGCAGCCGGAGCTTTTTCCTTCGGTGCCTTACTGGGCGCTGGTTTTGAGACTGCCGCTGCAGGTGGCGTTGCTGGCACTGATTGCCTGGATTGCATTGCGCCCGGTTACGCCGGCCTCTTCTTCGCGACCGTCATCCCGGGCTTGACCCGGGATCCATGCCTCACATAGCCGCGCCGCTGGTCCATGCAGCATGGATGCCGGATCAGGTCCGGCATGACATTCGGAGGTTACGGTTGAATCACCGCATGCCACCAAATCTTGAACTGACGACCCAAGCCGCCTACGGGGAATTCCAACTCCGCCGCTCCATCGACAGCCGAATTTTCAAGGTGTTTCCCATCTGTGACTCTTCTCGCGCTTAAGCGTTGACGAAAGTGCGTGTTCTTCCATGGGAATCCCACTCAGCGCGGCTGCGCGCGGTTCAAAAACTGCTCCAGCGCCGTGATGCCTCGGCTCAGCACGTCGTCGGAATCAGCGGGCACGCTGCCATCTGGCGTCAGCTGGTTAACCACTTCAGGAAGAATCTGAGACATACCCGCCGATACTTGGTCACTGTCCACGCCGAGTTGCTGCGACAAACGGGACAGCTCTTCGGTGCCAATCACGTCGCCCAGCGCATCTTGAGGCAGAGCTTCATTGGCACCAGTGGACACCCAGGAAGCCGCTTGCTGGCTGTAACCTTTTTGCTGAAACCGCTTCAACACCCCACCCACGCCGCCGTTGCGCTGCACCCATTGCATGGCAAGTGGAAGCAGCATAGCTATCAGCGCTCCCCCTTCCCGCCCAGAGCAGAACCCCGGCCACCCGAGCCACCAAACCCGCCC
>JBKJZS010000089.1:0-7516 GCA_046714915.1 Polaromonas sp.
GTTGCAAGCCGCCGGCCTAAGCTCTTGGGCTTGATGTCCACAAGGAGTTTTTCATGTCGCAAGCTTCCAGCCCCATCACAGCTGCCACACCCGGCGCCCACCCGCTTCCTTCCTACCTTCAGGCCGACAAGCTCGGTCCCTGGGGCAACTACCTGCAGCAGGTTGATCGCGTCATACCGCATCTGGGCAATCTGGCGCGCTGGGCTGAAACGCTCAAGCGTCCCAAGCGCATCCTGATTGTTGACGTGCCCATCCACCTGGACGACGGCACCGTCGCGCACTTTGAGGGCTACCGCGTGCAGCACAACGTCTCGCGCGGACCCGGCAAGGGCGGCGTGCGTTTTCACCAGGACGTGACGCTGTCGGAAGTGATGGCGCTGGCGGCCTGGATGTCGATCAAGAACGCAGCGGTGAACGTGCCGTACGGCGGTGCCAAAGGCGGCATACGCGTTGATCCCAAAACCCTCTCGCGGAGCGAGCTTGAGCGCATGACGCGACGCTACACCAGCGAGATCGGCATCATCATCGGCCCGAACAAGGACATTCCGGCGCCCGACGTCAACACCAACGAGCAGATCATGGCGTGGATGATGGACACCTACTCGATGAACACGGGCTCGACGGCCACTGGCGTGGTCACCGGCAAGCCGGTCGATCTGGGCGGGTCACTGGGTCGGCGCGAAGCCACCGGCCGCGGCGTGTTCACGGTGGGCTCTGAAGCGGCCAAACACATCGGACTGGACATTGCCACCTCCCGAGTGGCGGTGCAGGGCTTTGGCAATGTGGGCGGCGTTGCCGGCAAGCTGTTCGCCGAAGCCGGCGCGCGCGTCGTGGCCGTGCAGGACCATGGCGGCACCATTTACCGCGAAGCGGGGCTGGACATTCCTTCCCTGCTCAAGCATGTGGCCGAGACCGGCAGCGTGGGCGGCTTTGCGCAGACCGAAAAAATCGCCGACGACAAGTTCTGGGACGTGGATTGCGAAATTCTGATCCCCGCCGGGCTGGAGCAGCAAATCACGGCCGCCAACGCCGGGCGCATCAAGGCACGCATGATCATTGAAGGGGCGAACGGACCGACCACACCCGAAGCCGACGACATCCTGCAGGAACGCAATGTGCTGGTGCTGCCCGACGTGATTGCCAACGCCGGCGGGGTAACTGTCAGTTATTTTGAATGGGTGCAGGATTTTTCCAGCTTTTTCTGGGACGAAGCCGAAATCAACGCACGCCTGGTGCGCATCATGAAGGAGGCGTTTGCAGCGGTGTGGCAAGTCTCGCAAGACAATAAAGTCAGCCTGCGCACGGCGACGTTTATTGTGGCCTGCAAACGTATTTTGCATACGCGTGAGTTGCGCGGTTTGTACCCCTGATTAGCGGGAAGACTATCCCTGCGGCTCCAAATTCAAGCAGGGGCCGCGGGACTGGCTTCGCCAGACCGCAGGCGCAGCGGCCCCCTCTGGGGGCAGGGAGCTACACGCAGTGAGCGACCGTGGGGGTCAGTGAATCTTGACCGCGGCCGGCAGCGGCAAAGGCATCACGTCAATGCCCTCTTCCAGCAGCTCGATTGCCTCGCGCGTGCTGGCCTGGCCGCGAATGTTGCGCGGTTCGGCATCACCGTAATGCATGGCGCGCGCCTCGTCGGCGAAATGCTTGCCGACATCTTCGGTGTTGGCCAGCACACGCCGCAGCGCCTTTAAAAAAATTGCCTGCTCGGCCGGGCTGCCGGCTGCCAGGACCTCATGGACAGGGCTGGCTACCGGCGCCGCATCGGGTACGGACAATGCGCGCGACGGCACGGTCTGCGTACCCTCGACGGCAACGGCGCCGAGGTTGAGCCGCGCCGCACTGGGCATTTTCTGAATGGTCGGGTCGGCACACAGCGGACAGGTGACCAGGCCACGCGTCAGCTGGCTTTGAAAATCGTCTTCGGACGCAAACCAGCCTTCAAAGGAATGCTGATGCGAACATCGAAGGTTGAGAACTTTCATGACCGGATTATCAGGCCGGGGCTCAAGACGCGCCAGTCTGCCAGTCCAAAGTCCATGCGCCCGACAGCACGTTTTGCAACCACAAGGCGCCCGCCAGTGTCTTGCCGTCGGTGACCTTGCCGTCGCGGCACCATTGCAGCAGTTCGGCCTGGCTGGCTGTGAACACGTCCAAAAACTCGCCTGCGTCGAGTTGCCGCTCGCCGGCCGTCAGGTCTTTCGCAAACCAGATATCAATGAACTCGGTGGAATAGGAAATCACCGGATGCAATACCCCAGCCCGAGCCCAACTGCCGGCGGCATAACCCGTTTCTTCGAGCAGCTCGCGCTGCGCACAGGCCAGCGAGCTTTCACCGGGATCGAGCTTGCCAGCCGGAAACTCCAGCATGACGGCTTGCACTGGGTAACGGTATTGCCGCTCATGCACCAGGCGGCCGTCGCCGAGCTGGGCAATGATCATCACCGCGCCCGGATGTCGAACATATTCGCGCGAGGCTTCACGCCCGTCAGGCAGTCTGACGGTGTCGCGGAAGACATGCAAAAAATTTCCCCGCAGCAGCTCTTGGCAGCCGATTTTGTGTTCCAGCAGATGGCTGTCTACCGCCGGGTCGGGCAGGTGTGCAGGCAGGTTAACCGGGGCCATGGTCAGCGATGCTTGAACAAATAACGGTATACAAAGCCCGGGAAGGCGAAGGTGATGAACAGGGTTGCCGTGATCGCGTAAAACTCCCAACCCTGCGGCGCAATTTGCCCGGCGCGCTGCTCCAGAAACAGTCCGATGACGCCAACCACCAAATACCAGAGCACCATCTCGGCCAGACGCACCGCAAGCATCTTGGGGCGTTTCAGCGGGTAGACCGCCAGCAGGCGGTTGCTGATGAAGGGCAGATTGGCAGCCAGCAAACCCAGCACCACCACCATCCATACCGAAGCAGTCTGGCTCATAACTAACTTATGCGCCCAGCGATTTGACGACGCTGGCGATCGCTTGCGTGCACAGCGTCATCAGGCCGCCAGGCACAATCCCCAGCAGCAGAACCAGCGCGCCGTTGATGGACAACACCACCTTCGCGTCAGTCGGCGCAGTGATGGCCGTGGGCATGCCGGTGTTGGGGGCGTCGAAGTACATCACCTTGACGACGCGCAGGTAGTAGAAGGCGCCGACCAGCGACATCATGACGGCAAAGATCGCCAACACGATATAACTGGTCTGCTGCGACGACACCAGCGCCTGCAGCACACCCAGCTTGGCATAAAAACCGACCACCGGAGGCAGCCCAGCCAGGGAAAACATACTGATGGCCATGACGCCGGCAAACAGCGGGCTGCGCTGGTTCAGGCCGGCCAGGTCGGAAATTTCTTCAGACTCATGGCCCACACGCGCCAGCAGCAAGATGATTCCGAACACCGCCAGGGTAGTCAGCACGTAGGTGATGACGTAGAACATGGCCGCGCCATAGGCATGCTCGGCATTGAGCTTGTTACCGTTGACCACGCCGGCCATCAGCGCCAGCAGTACAAAGCCCATCTGGGAAATGGTGGAAAACGCCAGCATGCGCTTGAGGTTGGACTGCGCAATGGCCGCCAGATTGCCCACCAGCAAAGAACCGATCGCCATCAGCGCGAGCATCTGCTGCCAGTCGATGGCCAGCGGCAACATGCCTTGCACCAACAGCCGAATGCAAATGGCAAAGGCGGCCAGTTGCGGCGCAGCGCCAATCAGCAGCGTGATGGCGGTGGGTGCGCCCTGGTAAACGTCAGGCAGCCACATGTGAAACGGCACGGCGCCGAGCTTGAAGGCCAGGCCCGCCACAATGAACACCAGGCCAAACACCAGCACCTGGTGGTTCACCTGGCGGCTGGCAATGGCTTTGTAGACCTCGTTGACGTCCAGCGAACCAGTGGCGCCGTACATCATTGACAAGCCGTAGAGCAGGAAGCCCGAGGCAAGCGCACCCAGCACAAAGTACTTCATTGCCGCCTCAGTGGCTGTCGCATTGTCACGGCGCAGTGCCACCAGCGCATAACTGCACAGCGTCATTAATTCCAGCCCCATGTAAATCACGAGGAAGTTGTTGCCGGAAACCATCACAAAGATGCCCAGCAGCGTAAACAGGCTGAGCGTAAAAAACTCTCCGCCGCGCAACATGTTGCGGTCCGCCGCATAAGGACGGCCATAGACCAGCGTGACCATCATCGCCACCGTCGCGAAACATTTGAGCCAGTTACCCATGGGGTCGCTCACCACCATGTTGCCAAAACCGTAAACCGTGTTGCCATTCACGGCATACCTTGCTTGCAGGGCTGCCACCACGGCCAGCGTCAGCAGGGTCAACACATAGGTCAGTGTCCGCTGCCCGCTTTTGACACCCAGGTCCACCAGCAAAATCACGCAGGCCATGACCAGCAATATGATGTCCGGAAAAACCGCAATCCAACTGAGTTTGTCAATCATCTGAAATTCTTTGGGGTGGTTGGCTTATTGCAGTTTGGAGACCGCGACATGCTTGAGCAGGCCGGCGACCGAGCTGTCCATCACATCGGTGAAGGGCTTCGGATAGATACCCATGTACAGCACGGCAATTGCCAGCAGGGTCAGCATCAGGAACTCGCGGCTGTTGATGTCGGAAAGCGCCTTGACGTCGTCATTGGCAACCGGACCGAGGTAGACCCGCTTGAACATCCACAAGGTGTAAGCAGCCCCAAAAATCAGCGCCGTGGAAGCGGCCAGACCGATCCAGAAATTAAACTTGATGGCGCCCAGAATGACCATCCATTCACCGACAAACCCAGCCGTGCCCGGCAGGCCGCAGTTGGCCATGGCAAACAGCAGCGAAAAAGCCGCGAACTTGGGCATGGTGTTGACCACCCCGCCATAACTCGTAATTTCGCGCGAGTGCACTCGGTCATACAGCACACCAATGCAAAGAAACAGGGCGCCCGAAACAAAACCGTGAGCAATCATCTGCACAAGGCCGCCGGACACACCGATGTCGCTGAAAATGAAGAATCCCAGGGTCACAAAACCCATGTGCGCCACCGAGGAATAAGCGACCAGTTTTTTCATGTCCTGCTGAACCATCGCGACCAGGCCCACGTAGACCACGGCGATCAGCGACAGCGCGATGATCAGCCAGGCCCATTCCCGTGCGGCATCGGGCGCAATCGGCATCGAAAAGCGCAGGAAACCGTAAGCGCCGAGTTTGAGCATGATGGCCGCCAGCACCGCGGAACCCCCGGTGGGCGCTTCCACGTGCACATCCGGCAACCAGGTGTGGACCGGCCACATCGGGACTTTCACGGCAAAAGCCGCGAAGAAGGCAAAAAACAGCAGGGTTTGGGCCGTGGCACCCAAAGGCAGCTTGTGCCAGGCGGCGAGGTCAAAACTGCCGCCCGATTTGACGTACAGGAAGATCAGCGCGATCAGCAGCAACAGCGAGCCCAGTAGCGTGTACAGGAAAAACTTGAACGCCGCGTAGATCTTGTTCGGGCCGCCCCAGACACCGATGATGAGGTACATCGGTATCAGCGTCGCCTCGAAAAACACATAAAACAACAGGCCGTCGAGGGCTGAGAAGACCCCGATCATCAATCCGCTGAGAACCAGAAACGAGGCCATATACTGATTGACACGGGTCGTGATCGATTCCCAGCTGGCGATGATGACGACCACATTGATGAAGGCCGTCAGCAACACAAACCACAGCGAAATGCCATCCACGCCCAGGTGGTAATTGACATTGAAACGCTCTATCCAGACACCTTTTTCGACAAACTGCATCGCAGGCGTGCCGAGCTCGAAGCCGCCGTACAGCGGAAGAGTCACCAGAAAGCTGACAAGGGCACCGATCAGTGCGATCCAGCGCACGCTGCGCGCCTGGTCGTCACGTCCGAATGCCAGCAGTACGACGCCAAAAACAATCGGCGTCCAGATAGCCAGGCTCAACAATCCCATTTTTATTCTTTCCCTTGTCGCTTATTTGTTGAGCAGTTCTTTAACCATCGGCCATGTCGTGAAATAGCTGATCAGGATAAAGATGCCCATGATCATGGCCAACGCGTAGTGGTAGATGTATCCGGTCTGCACCTTGCGTACCATCCCGGAGACCCAGCCCACCAGCCTCCATGAGCCGTTGACCAGCGCTCCATCGATCATTTTCTCGTCACCGCCCTTCCACAGGCCGGTGCCCAGAGCACGCGCACCGCGTGCCAGAATGTTTTCGTTGAACCAGTCCATGTAGTACTTGTTGTCAAGCAGCGTGTAAATCGGCTCGACCCGGCGCTTGATGGCCGCCGGCAAGGCGGGGTTGACCATGTACATGTACCAGGCCGTGGCGACGCCGGCCAGTGCCAGCCAGAACGGCAGAGTCATCAAGCCATGCAGCGCCATTTGTGCCGGGCCATGAAACATTTTGGCCAGCTCAGCCATGGCGGGGTGCTTGTCGGCGTTGACGATAAGTGCATCCTTCAAAAAGTCGCCGAAAAGCATGGGGCCGATGGTCATGAAACCGATCACCACCGAAGGAATGGCCAGCAACAGGAGCGGCGCGGTCACCACCCAAGGCGATTCGTGCGGGGCGTGGTGCTCACTGCGATGGTGGTGCGGATCGGGTTCCTCGCTGGCGTCATGGTGCGCATCGGGGTTCTGGTCGAAACGCTCCTTGCCGTGGAAGACCAGGAAATACATACGAAACGAATAAAAGGCGGTTACAAAGACCCCGGCGAGCACGGCAAAGTGGGCAAACCCGGCCGCCGGCAAATTGCTGAAATGAACCGCCTCGATGATGCTGTCTTTTGAGTAGAAGCCAGCAAACAACGGCGTACCGATCAGGGCCAAAGAGCCAAGCAGTGCGGTGATCCAGGTGATGGGCATGTACTTGCGCAGCCCGCCCATCCAGCGAATGTCCTGATTGTGATGTACCCCCATGATGACCGAACCGGCGGCCAGGAACAGCAAGGCCTTGAAGAAAGCATGGGTCATCAGATGGAAGACTGCCACCGAGTACGCCGAAGCCCCCAGCGCGACCGTCATGTAGCCGAGTTGCGACAAGGTGGAGTAAGCCACCACGCGCTTGATGTCATTCTGGATGATGCCCAGGAAACCCATGAACAGCGCTGTGATGGCGCCAATAACCAGGATGAAGTTCAAGGCGGTGTCACTCAACTCAAACAGCGGCGACATCCGCGCCACCATGAAGATGCCGGCGGTGACCATGGTTGCAGCGTGGATCAATGCAGAAATCGGGGTCGGGCCTTCCATCGAGTCAGGAAGCCAGACATGCAGCGGGAACTGGGCCGACTTGCCCATGGCACCAATGAACAGGCAGATGCATATCACCGTGATCAGCAACCAGCTGGTGCCGGGAAATACCAAGCCGCCCAATTCACCGGATTTCGCAAACACCTCGGTGTAGTTGAGGGTGCCGGTATAAGCCACGATCAGGCCGATGCCCAGGATAAAACCGAAGTCACCCACGCGGTTGACCAAAAAGGCCTTCATGTTGGCGAAGATCGCCGTCGGCTTGGCGTAG
>JBKJZS010000090.1:0-2970 GCA_046714915.1 Polaromonas sp.
CCACCGCGGCGCGCAGGGTGGCTGGCGCTACCACGGCTTGCCCTGGCGGCAGAACTAGGCCCCCACGTTCGCTCACTGCGTGTAGCTCTCTGCCCCCAAGGGGGCTAATTTTCATAGGGGCGGCCCGTCGGAAAATTGCATGATGTCCCGAGCCTGTCGAAAGATGCTCCGGCCTGTTCAAGACCGGTGACAAGACTGCGGGGCGAGGTTCACATAAACTGGCTGGCATGAACAATGACAGCCTGCTCAAACGCATTGAGTCGAAACGCGACGAGGTGGTGGCGCTCACGCAAGAGCTGATCCGCATTCCCACCATCAATCCGCCCGGCGACGCCTATGAAGCCTGCGCCCGTCTGCTGGGCGAACGGCTGCAAAAGCGCGGCTTTGCGGTTGAGTACATCCGCGCCGACGGCGCGCCGGGTGACCGCAACTCTCATCCGCGGGTCAATGTGGTGGCACGCTACCAGGGAAAAACTGACGGCGAGTGTGTCCACTTCAACAGCCATATCGACGTGGTGGAGGCCGGCTCCGGCTGGACGACGGAGCCTTTTGGCGGCGAAGTCAGGGACGGCAAGGTGTACGGCCGCGGAAGCTGCGACATGAAAGGCGGGCTGGCATCCAGTGTGATTGCCTGCGAAGCGATTCTGGAAGAGGGGCTGGACTTGCCCGGTGCGCTGGAAATTTCAGGCACGGTCGATGAGGAGTCGGGCGGGTTCGCCGGCGTTGGTTACCTGGCAGAGCGCGGCTATTTTACAAAACCGCGCGTGCACCACGTGATCATTCCCGAACCGCTGGGCGTGGACCGTATCTGTCTGGGCCACCGCGGCGTCTGGTGGGGTGAGGTCGAAACGCAGGGACGGATGGCCCACGGCTCCATGCCTTTTCTGGGTGACAGTGCCATCAACCACATGAGCGCTTTTATTCATTTGCTGGAAACCCAGTTGCAACCGCGTCTGTCGCAGCGCCACACCGCCGAACCGGTGGAGCCGCCCGGAGCCCGGGTCAGCACGCTGAATATCAACAGCCTGCATGGCGGCCAGGTCGAGCAGCTGTTTTCTCTCGATGCGCGGGGCCGGCCGACCGGCGATCTGCCGGCGCCGGTGGTGGCCCATTCCTGCCGCGCCGTACTTGATCGCCGCTTCATCGCCGAAGAAAACCTGGAGGCCGTGAAAGCTGAAATTGTGGCCATGCTCGAGGAGCTCAAACGCAGCCGGCCCGGCTTCAGCTACGGAATCAAGGACATCATGAGTTTTGGGCCGACAGCCACCCCGCAAGATGCGCCGGTGGTGCTGGCCACCGCCCGGGCCATTGCCCGGGTGCTGGGTCGCGAAGCCAGCTACATTTCCAGTCCCGGCACCTACGACCAGAAGCACATCGTGCGCACCGGCAAGCTCAACGCCTGCATCGCCTACGGCCCGGGTATTCTGGATCTGGCGCACCAGCCTGACGAATACGTGGGCATTCAGGAACTGGTTGACAGCGCCAAAATCATGGCGCTGGCGGCTTTGAGCCTGACCAAGGGGAAACATGGGCCGTGAAGGGCTGATGCGAAAGTGGTGATTTAAGCCCGCATTCCAGGAAGAGCGAGATACTGGGGCCCTACCCCTGTCAAAATTAACAGGGGTAGGGCACCAATTTCGTCCAATTCATCTTCAATGGTGTTACTTTTTTCACAAAGGTAGACACCATGCAAGTTCCGCTTCTCGATCAAGCCCGCAATCTTCTTGTAACAAAACCCGTGATCAATCCCGGGCTCTCCACGCATTTGCGGCAACGCATTGCCCGTGATTTCCATCCGCGCTGGCAGCAGCAGGTGGGTGGACGGTTCATTCTGCACGGTAGGACCCCCGGTCCGGGCGCCGTCCGCCTGGATGGCAACGACTACCTCAGTCTGACCGGTCATCCGAATATCGTAGGCGCCCAGATCGCGGCCCTGCGGCAAGACCGCGAATTCGTTATTCAGTCCGGCGTGTTTGTGCATGGCGAGCACCCGGCCCGTTTACTCGAAAAATCCCTGGCCCAATGGGTTGGAAAAGAAGACGGTTTTGTGTGTCAGTCGGGTTATGCCGCCAATGTGGGGCTGTTGCAGGCGATTGCCGACGCACAGACGCCGGTCTATCTGGATACGCTGGCGCACACCTCGCTGTGGGAGGGCGCTCACGCGGCCCGCGCGCCGGCGCATCCGTTTCGCCACAACGACCCGGCTCACCTGGACCGGGTGCTGTCACGCCATGGATCGGGTGTGGTGGTGGTTGATTCGGTGTACAGCACTACCGGCGCGCTCTGCCCCTTGCGTGAGATGGTGGAAGTCGCCGAGCGCCACGACTGCATGATTCTTGTAGACGAGTCGCATTCCCTGGGCACACACGGACCCGGCGGAGCCGGCCTGTGCGCCGAACTCGGGCTGACGGACAGGGTGCACTTCATCACGGCAAGCCTGGCCAAGGCCTTTGCCGGACGGGGCGGTTTCTTCACCGCGCCGGCCGAGTTGCGCTACTACATACTCAGTTCCAGCTACCCGAATATCTTCAGCTCCTGCCTGTTGCCCCACGAAATTGCCGGCCTGGCCGCCACACTCGCCGTGATCGACAAGCGCAATGAGCAAAGGCAGCGTCTGCGTGCCCACACCCTGCGCCTGCGCAACAGTCTGTCCGATCTGGGTTACCCGATTCACCAGGGCACGGAGCAGATAATTTCGCTCGAAGCCGGCACCGAGCCCGACACCATGGTGCTGCGCGACCATCTGGAGGAGCGCGGGGTATTTGGTGCCGTCTTCTGCGCGCCGGCCACCAGCCGCAACCGCGCGATGGTGCGGCTGACGCTGCATGCGGCGTTGACAGACGCCGAACTGAGCCACGTGGAGACGGTGGCGCGTGACGTGGCGCCCCGCGTCAAGCCCTGGGACTGGCCGATCGCCAGGCGCGCTCGCGCGGCTGAAGCGGCCGGCACTGAAAGTGAACAGTCCTAGTC
>JBKJZS010000091.1:0-2277 GCA_046714915.1 Polaromonas sp.
GTCGATGAAATAAATGATGGAGTCGCCAATGCCCTTGATGGCTGGAATGTTCAGCTCGCCGGGACCCGCCGTGTGGGCATAACCCCAGGCCCCGAGCGCAATGGCGCGCTCATAAGCGGCTTTGGCGTCGTGCACCCGGAAGGCAATCGCGCAAACGCTGGGCCCGTGCTGGCGCGCAAAACGCTGCGCAAACGAGTCGGGCTCGGCGTTGATGATGAAGTTGATGCCGCCCTGGCGGTAGAGCGTCACATTTTTGTGGCGATGTTTGGCGATCGGCCTGAAGCCCATGCGCTCGAACAGCGCGCCCATGGCGCCGGGGTCGGGCGCCGCATATTCGATGAACTCAAAACCGTCGGTGCCCATGGGGTTGTCCCAGGCCGCGGAGCGGGCTTGCGGCGGGGCGCTTCTGGACGGCGAGGGGGACAGGGTTACGTCTGCGTTCATTCATGTCTCCATGTTGATCAAATACTGATGCAATGACTGTAAAGCGGCAAGACATCACTTTTTATGCAAATCAGGACATGGAATTGAGCAAAACGCAATAAAACTGCACAATAGATTAAATGCAAGCACTAGACAAGCTAGATAAGTTGATATTGCGCAGCCTTCAAGCCGATGGCCGGGCCACCTACGACCAGATTGCCGAGCAGGTCAGCCTGTCGCCCAGCGCGGTGCTGCGTCGGGTCAGGCGGCTGGAGGACAGCGGCGTGATTGAGCGGTATGTGGCGCTGGTGAAGCCAGAGTCGGTCGGACTGGGGCTCACCGCCTATATCAATGTGCGGCTGGAAAAACACACGGAGTCGCACAAGCGCAACCCGATGGACTTGTTTCGCGCCAGCGTACAAACCTGGCCCGAGGTGGTGGAGTGCGCGGCATTGACGGGTGAAATGGACTATTTGCTGCGCGTCGTGGTGGCCGACATGAGTCACTACAGCCGCTTCATCATGGACACGCTGCTCAAACATCCCAGCGTGCAGGACTGCAAAACCAGTTTTGTACTGGACCGGGTCAAGGCGACCACAGCGCTGCCGGTCTGAGCGTGGACTCGTCCAGCGAAGCCTTGGCTGGCCTGCGCCGCTGATTCGGCGCCGATCGCAGCGGCTGAATTAGGGGTTGATGCTTGTTTTGTGTTAATTAATGTCACAGACAGGGCGTCAGGCGTGTCAATTTGCTATTATTTTTATAGCTAACTACGCTTATAAAATAAAGGCCACGGCCCGTTTTCGCCTATAAATTGGGGAGCCCCCCGATTCGGCCGGTTTTTACAAAGCCTATGGGCTGGACATTCAAGGGAAAACCCTTATATTGAATCCATGGTCAATACCGGTACTTTCATCAAGGCATCCTTGGACGCGGGCAAGGAATTCTTCCGCCCGCCGGTCGAGGATAGCCAACTTGCACCGCACAAGCCCTCGGTGATGGTGCCCATCCGTTCGCTCGGCCCCAGCCATGGCGAACGCATTGAAAATCATTTGCGGGCGCTGAATCCGCAGGACCGTTACCTGCGCTTTGGCTACGCTGCCAGCGACGAGCAGATTCACCGCTACGTGGCGGGACTCAATTTTGAGCGCGACGAAATTTTCGGCATCTACAACCGCAAGCTCGAGTTGATCGCCATGGCGCACCTGGCGCTGTCGGTGGACCCCAAGCTCGCGAGTTGCGCCGAGTTTGGCGTTTCGGTACTAGGGCATGCACGCGGGCGCGGCTATGGCGCGCGAATGTTTGACCGCGCGGTGATGCACGGGCGCAACGAGGGTGTTCGCATGATGTTCATCCACGCGCTCAGTGAAAACACGGCCATGCTCAATATTGCCCGCAAAGCGGGCGCCGTGATTGAGCGTGATGGTTCCGAGAGTGAAGCGTATCTCACGCTGCCTCCGGCCGACCTCGACTCGCGCCTCACCGAGATGGTCGAAGAGCAAATTGCCCAGACTGACTACCGCCTGAAAGTTCAAGCCAAGCAGTTCAGGGGCATTCTGGCGATGGTGCAGGAAGTGCGGCGTGGCGTGCGGGAGAGCCGCGACCGCATGTCGATCTAGCGGGTGTAACCCCCCGTTTGCTCACTGCGTGTCGCTCTGACCCCCGAGGGAGCTATCTGGACGGCGCGCCGAAAAATTGCGTGGTGTCAAGATAGCGATACTGGTCTCTTGCATTTCCCCAACTGACGGGAACCCCCTCCCGGAGGGGGCACGGGGGAGCAGTAAGAGCCGCGCAAAGCGCATTCCCCGGCGGGCCTGGCGCAACCAGGCCCGCCGGGTAATGCGCTATCCTAGGCAG
>JBKJZS010000092.1:0-4510 GCA_046714915.1 Polaromonas sp.
CGCCAACCGTTTACCCGCGACTGCGCTGGAGAAGGCTGTCGCCGATGAACTTGGCGCGGTCGGGTGAAAAAGTAAAAAATATCCAGCCGTATCCCAGGTGCCGCAACCCAAAACTGACATGGCGCTCGGGAGTTTGTGCGATGGCGAAGTCGGCATCGTGTTGCACAAGGACGGGAGTGTCCAGGGTGGTGACGTCCATAGGCACCGGCGGCTGCATCTGGTTGCGGGCCTGAACGAGGTTGTACATCAACTCCTCGACCTGGCGCGTCGTCAGTCGCTCGCCAAGCACGGTGAGGGTGCCGTCTGTATTTGGTGTCATGGTTGCCCCTTTCAGTGGCTTTGGTGTTGTGAGGGCGGGCTTGTCCAGCCGTGGGGCCTGCCAGTCATTTTATCCCCCCGCTCGAGTTGTCTTCTGAAGCAACCAGTCGTAAAAAAGCGGGCGCCACGGCGCTGGTAACGCTATGGTGTGGTTTTACTTCATGGAGAGTCAATGTCGTTGAAATGGATCATCGCCGGCTTGTCTCTGGCGGTTCTGCTTGGTTGTTCGACGCCGCGGCCCCCCTCTGCGGGCGGTGGCGCCTACCCCGTCCCCAGTGGACCGCCTGCCAGTATTTGCAAGGCGCAAGGTGCCCAGTTCGCTATCGGCAAGGCGCCCGGCGCGAGCGTTGTCGAGCAGGCGCGCCAGCGTTCAGGTGCCTACATGGCGCGGGTGTTAAGGCCCGGCCAGGTGGTCACCATGGAGTTCAACGCGCAGCGCCTGAATCTTGATCTTGACGGCGCTGGCCTGATCACGCGGGCGCGTTGCGGCTAGAGGCGCGGAGGGGTGTGGCGCTAACCGGCAAAAAAGGCCTTCTCCAGAAGGTCTTTTCTTGGGGGCGGTCCGTCGGAAAATTCAGCGAACCCTGCGCGCCCGATGTATGAACTAAATGTGTCTTTAGCCCTTTATACACGGGCGCAACAAGCTATCAAAAACAGAGCATTTCAGGAATCGATCGAGGCACTCCAGCGATTGCCCCAGGCCTTGTCATGGGCTTTGTCCATGCTGCGCCGGTCGCGTTTGGTCGGGCGACCGTGCTCCAGGCTGCCAGCCGGCTCGCTGTTCAGCTGGCGCTGCTCGGCCGCCAGTTCGCGCTGGCGCACGCTCTCCGGCGTTTCCTCGTAGAGCTGCTGCGCGACCGGCGCCGAGCCGCGCTGCTGGCTCAGGCCACGGACCACGATCGTGCGGGTGACCGGCCCCTGCCGCATGACCACGGTGTCTCCCGCCTTGAGGTCGCGCGCGGGTTTGGCTCCCTGCGCATTGACCTGGACGCGCCCCTTGCCGATTTCATCGCTCGCCAGCGAGCGGGTTTTGTAAAACCGCGCGGCCCACAACCACTTGTCAAGACGCATTCGTTAGCTCCCGTGGGCCGTTCTGATTGCGAAACGCGGTCTTGGCTGCGCCGGCCTGCGCGTTTCGCCAACCCCATAACCATTGATCGAACCACATCTTTTCATGAACTGTCATTGTCTACCAGCGGCAACCGTACGGTGGCGTCAAGGCCGGCAATACGCCCATGGTCTTCGCGGTTTTCCAGGGTGATGCTGCCGCCCAGCGCCTGGGTGATTTCGCGGCAGATCGCCAGGCCCAGGCCCGAACCCTGCCGCACGTCGCCGGCGGAAAAAGGCTGGTAGAGCCGCGCGGCCAGTTCGGCGCTGATGCCCGGTCCGCTGTCGCTGACCGTCAGCGCCGCATACGAGCGGTCGCTGACCAGCCGCACGGTCAGCGTGCCGCTGCGGGGCGTGTATTTGATGGCGTTGTGCAGCAGGTTGCGCGCCAGTTCGCGCAGCATACAGTCGTGGGCGCGCACGGTGGGCGGGGGGGGTATTATATCAAAATCAAGGTCTTTGTCGGCCAGCAGCGGTGAAATGTCGACCACCACCGAGCGCAGCACCTCGGGCCAGTCCTGCGGCTGCGCATCGGTCTGCTGGCGCAGCTGTTCGACTTTCGCCAGGGCCAGCATCTGGTTGGCCAGCAAGGTGGCGCGTTCCACCGTGTCCTCGATTTCCAGCAGCGCCTGGCGCGGCGCCACGTCGCCGCGCAGCGCCGACTGCACCTGGGTTTTGAGCACGGCCAGCGGCGTGCGCAACTGATGCGAGGCATCGCGGACAAAACGCTTCTGGTGCTCGGTCAGGTTGTGCAGGCGCTGCATCACCTGGTTGGTTGCTTCCATCAGCGGCAGCAGCTCACGCGGCGCATCCGGCGCGGCGACCGGGGTCAGGTCGCCTTCGGGCCGCGCCTTCAGCTCGGCGCTAAGCCGGCGCACTGGGCGCGTAGCGCGCTGGACCACGACAACGACGACCAGTGCGATCACACCAACCAGCAGGGCCTGGCGCCACAGGGTGTCGTACAGGACTTTGCGCGCCAGTGTGCGGCGCAGCTCCAGGGTTTCCGCCACCTGAATCACCGCCATGCCGCGCCCGCGCGCGCTGGCCACCGGCTGCAGCAGCACCGCCACACGTACCTCGTCCCCGCGAAAGTAATCGTCGTAAAACGCGACCAGCGCCGCATACGCGCCCTGGTCGGGAATGCGACCGCGCCAGAAAGGAAGTTCGCCAAAACCCGAAATCACCTCTCCATGGAGGTTTGAGACGCGGTAGACGAGCTGGCTGCGGTTGTCCGCCTCAAAAGCCTCCAGGGCAGAGTAGGGGACCGTCGCGCGCAGCACCGATAGCTCGTCATAGCCTTCGACATCCAGCTGCTCACCAATGGTTTTGGTCGAGGCCAGCAGCGTACGGTCATAGGCGGTGTTAACGGCCGCCAGTGTCTGCCGATACAGGCTGACGGTGTTGATCACGATCAGCACGCCAATCGGCAGCAAGATGCCAAGCAGCAAATAACGCCGCAAAGACATCGCCCCCACGCTTTTCACTTCGTGTAATGCGCTGCCCCCCGGGGGGGCTGTGCTTGCTTGGGGCGGCCCGGCGCGGCGCACGGTGGCCGCCGCGCTTTCCACTTCGGGTACTGTGCTGTCCCCCGGGGGGGCTGTTTGCCCTTGGGACGGCCCGGCGGGCAGACTGCGTGCCGCCGTGCTTGCCGCTGCGTGTGTTGCGCGAGGCCCGGTGTCGCTCATGCGGGGTTCGGCCATTGTTTAGCCATTGGTCTTGAGCAGGTAACCCAGGCCGCGTAAGGTCATCAGGGTCACACCGGTGTGCGCCAGTTTTTTGCGCAGCCGGTAGACCACCACTTCGATGGCTTCGTACTGCACGTCAGCCTGGCCGGGAAACACCAGGTCAAACAGGCGTTCCTTGGTGACCGCTCGCCCCTGCTTTTCCAGCAGTGCCTTGAGCAGCGCCAGTTCGCGGGGCGCAAGGTCCAGCACCTGGTCGCGGAAGTAAATCGCTCCGCTCTCTTTTTCGTAGCTAATAGCGCCCGTGGAGTATGGGCTGGAAGCTGATTCTTCTCCCGACCCCGGGCGACGCCGATGCAACGCGCGCAGACGCGCTTCGAGCTCGTCCAGATCAAAGGGCTTGGGCAGGTAGTCGTCGGCGCCGGTGTTGAGTCCAATGATGCGGTCACCGATGGTGCCGCGCGCGGTCAGGATCAGCACCGGCGTGGCCAGGCCCTCGCGCCGGGCCTGTTCCAGCACCTGCAGGCCATCGAGTCCGGGCAAGGTCAGGTCGAGCAAAATCACGTCGAAAGGGGATGCCCGCCATTTGTCGAGAGCCAGCACGCCGTCGCCACAGGCCTCGATCTGGATACCGCGTCGACCCAGCGCGCGGACCAGCGTGGTGCGCATGGCCGGATCGTCTTCTACCAAAAGCAGTTTCATGGCCAGCACATTAGCACTTTCCCCAATGCGTCGGACAGCTGTTTGACAGCCAGCAGGCGCATGATGAGTGGGTTAGACAACACTGACCAGGAGACTCTTATGCGTCGCGATACTTTTCTCAAATCACTGGCGGCTCTGGCCGTTGCCGGCTCGCTGCCGTTGCCCGCGCTGGCGGCAGCCAATATCAAGATGATGATTCCCGCCAATCCTGGCGGCGGTTGGGACACCACCGGCCGTGCGCTGGGCAAGGCGCTGCAGGAATCCGGTGTCGCTTCCACCGTGACTTACGAGAACAAGGGCGGTGCCGCCGGCGCCTTGGGCCTCGCCCAATTCATCAACAGTAGCAAGAGCGACCCCAACGCCCTGATGGTGATGGGCGCGGTCATGTTAGGGGGCATCATCACCGGCAAGCCGCCGGTCAACCTGTCGCAGGCGACGCCGATTGCGCGCCTGACCAGCGAGTACAACGTCTTTGTATTGCCCGCCGGCTCGCCATTCAAGACCATGAAGGATGTGGTCGAGCAGCTCAAGAAAGACCCTGGCAGTGTCAAGTGGGGCGGTGGTTCACGCGGCTCGACCGAGCACATTGCGGCAGCCATGATTGCGCGCGAGGTCGGTGTTGACCCGGCCAAAATCAACTATGTCGCCTTCCAGGGCGGCGGAGAGGCGATTGCAGCCATTCTGGGCGGCAATGTCACGGT
>JBKJZS010000093.1:0-1519 GCA_046714915.1 Polaromonas sp.
CGGCACAATGGCCAGGCCTTCTTTCACAAGGTCCCAGGCGCCCCGACCCCGGATACTTTTACCCATGTACTCAATATCGCCATCCAGCATTGACAGCGTGCCAGTGATGGCTTTCATCGTTGTGGTCTTTCCGGCCCCGTTGGAGCCGATCAGCGTCACGAGTTCGCCCTCCTTGACTTCAAAGTCAATGCCCTTGACCGCCTGGATGCCGCCGTAAGCCACTTTGAGGCCCGCCACTTTAAGCAGTGTGTTTGCCATTGTTATTTCCTTGCGGGACAGCCTTTAGCTCTGTCCCCAACTGTTTAAGACTCAATGACCTGTTCCGAGATAGGCGGTGATCACTTTTTCGTTTTTCTGCACCTCGGCAGGCGCTCCCTCGGCGATCTGTTTGCCGTAGTCCAGGACGGTGACGCGGTCGCACAGGCCCATGACGAGTTTGACGTCGTGCTCAATCAGCAAAATGGTGCGGTTGTCTTTGCGAATCTGGTCTATCAGGTCGCGCAACTGCACCTTTTCCGTGGCGTTCATGCCGGCGGCGGGCTCGTCGAGGGCAATCAGCAGGGGGTCGGTCGCCAGGGCCCGGGCGATCTCCAGGCGGCGCTGGTCGCCATAGCTGAGCGTGCGTGCCTTGAAGTCGGCGTACTTGCCAATGCCCACGTAGTCGAGCAACTCGTGCGCGCGTTTGGCAATGGCCGCTTCTTCGGCCTTGAAGCCGGGCGTCCGAAACACCGCGCCGATCAGACCGGACTTGGTGCGAATGTGGCGCCCCACCATCACGTTCTCAAGCGCCGTCATGTCGGAGAACAGGCGGATGTTCTGGAAGGTGCGAGCAATGCCGGCCTTGGCCACTTCATGCACCGCGGTCGGCTTGTAGGGCTTCCCGGCCAGCTCAAACGAGCCGCTGTCGGGCGTGTAGAGCCCTGTCAGCACGTTGAAGAAGGTGGTTTTACCGGCGCCATTGGGGCCGATCAGTCCGTAGACCTGGCCGCGCTCGATGTGAATGCCGACGTCGCTGAGTGCCTGCAAACCGCCAAAGCGTTTGGAAACGCCGGAGACTTTAAGAATGGTTTCGCCCATGTCCATTCTCCTTATTTGTTATTGACGGCGCTGAGCAGCGACTTGCCGTGCTCGGGCGCCGGCCACAGGCCGCGGGGCCGCAACAGCATGATCGAAATCATGGCCAGGGCGATCAGCAACTGGCGCAAGATGGCGGAGTCCAGGCGCCCGCCTGTCATGGCCTGTAGCGGGCCAGCCACATGGCGCAGCACCTCCGGCAACGCGGCCAGCAGCAAGGCACCCAGGATGACGCCGGGCAAGTGGCCAATGCCACCGAGCACCACCATTGCCACAATCATCACCGACTCCATCAGGCTGAAGGACTCGGGTGAGACAAAGCCCTGAAAGGCCGCAAACATGGCGCCAGAGACACAGCCAAAAGTTGCACCCATGCCAAACGCCAGCAGCTTCAGGTTGCGGGTGTTGATGCCCATGGCCTTGGCCGCAATCTCGTCCTCGCGAA
>JBKJZS010000094.1:0-7416 GCA_046714915.1 Polaromonas sp.
GCGCCGCGGCCCACATCATCTGCCAGATCGCTACGGCCCGCGGGCAGGAGGTGTTCGCCTTCACCCGTTCCGGTGACCAGGTTGGGCAGAATTTCGCCCGCAGCCTGGGCGCCGTGTGGGCCGGGAGTTCCTCGGACGCCGCTCCAGCTCCGCTGGATGCCGCACTCATCTTCGCGCCCGGTGGCGAACTGGTGCCGGCAGCCCTAGCCGCCACACGCAAGGGTGGCACCGTGGTCTGCGCCGGCATTCACATGAGCGCCATCCCCTCCTTCGACTACCGGCTGCTTTGGGGCGAGCGGGTGCTCAAGTCAGTCGCCAACCTCACGCGTTCGGACGGCGACGCCTTCTTCCGCCTGGTGGGCGAGTTGGCACTGGAAACCCATGTACAGACCTTCGCACTGCAGGATGCCAATGCCGCCGTGCGGGCGCTACGTGCAGGGACGGTGAACGGGGCCGTGGTGCTCGTGCCCTAAGAACTCCCGAGCAGGGTGGGGAGCGGCCTCTGGCATACGGTCAGTACATGTGCTGGCCACCGTTGATCGACAGGTTGGCGCCTGTAACGAAGGCCGCCCGCTCCGTCACCAGGTAGGCCACCAGCTCCGCCACCTCCGCCGGATCGCCGAGCCGGCCGACGGGAATCTCCGGGAGGATTCGGTCCTGCAGCACCTGGGGCGGCACCTTCTCGACCATGCGGGTGTGCAGGTAACCGGGTGACACGGTGTTGACGGTAATGTGCTTGCCGGCGAACTCCAGCGCCAGCGACTTCGTGAAGCCGTGGATGCCGGCTTTCGATGCCGCGTAGTTGGCCTGGCCAAAAGCGCCGCGCTGGCCATTCACCGACGAGATGTTGACGATGCGACCCCACCCGAGCGAGAGCATGTCCTCGATGACCTGCTTGGTCATGTTGAACATCGAGTCGAGGTTGGTGCGCAGCACCGTGTCCCAGGCTTCCGGGGTCATCTTGCGAAAGCTCGCGTCGCGCGTGACGCCGGCGTTGTTGATCAGCACCGACACCGGGCCATGCTGCTGGCGGATGGCCTCCACCGCGACGGCGCAGGAGGCGAAGCGCGCGACGTCGGCCCCAATCGTTCCGAAGTGGTAGCCCAGCGTCTCCTGCGCGGCCAGCCAGGCAGCCACCTGCGTGTTCCGTGGCGAATGCAGAGCCACGACGGTGAAGTCGTCGTCGGCCAAGCGTCTGCAGACCGCCTCCCCGAGCCCACCCGTGCCACCGGTCACCACGGCGATGCGTCGTGTTGTTGCCATATGTCACTCCTTCAGGATGAAAATAGTGTTAGCGTAATTGAGTCATTCCGCTGCGTGCATGCGCCAGATCAAGCGCCAGCTTGTCGAGCCGGCGCCATTAGCCGTGGATGGCGCCGGCCGAACAGTCAGGCAAGGAACGACACTATGCCCCAGTCGCGCAGCGCAGCAAACAACAGGCTTGCCGTGAAGCAGTTCGCTACTTCGAAACCGAGCAGGCGCACCGAATCCGGCCTTGCGCCAGCACCAGGCGGCGTCAGCGCGTCGGTTACGAGTATGGGCAGATCCGGATCGTCGGAACGCGGCCCCAGCCGGATGCGACGCCTGCGCCGGCTTTGCGTGTTGAAGCGCATGGGCGAAGGCAATTTCCAGATAGAGCTGTTCCAGCAGGTCGAAACGGCCTGCGGCACGACCGCAGGCGTTCGCCCTCTGGCGGCTCGGCTTCCGCCCTTTCTACCTGCTGACCAGAACGTCAGCCTCGTTGCCCATTCCCCCCCGTCCGACCACCAGACCGATTGAAAAGGAAACCCCACCATGCAAGCCCTCGTATACCACGGCCCCGGCCAAAAAAAACTGGAAGACCGCCCCAAGCCGCCCATCAAGACGTCCACCGACGCGATCGTCAAGATCACCCGGACGACGATTTGCGGCACCGACCTGCACATCCTCAAAGGTGACGTGGCGACCTGCCAGAGCGGAACCATCCTGGGCCACGAAGGCGTGGGGGTGGTTGACGCGGTAGGCCCGGGGGTCGCAACCTTCAAACCCGGGGACCGGGTGTTGATTTCCTGCATCACTGCCTGCGGCCGCTGCGAGTTTTGCCGCAAGGGCATGTACTCGCACTGCACGACGGGCGGCTGGATGCTTGGCAACAGCATCGACGGCACGCAAGCCGAGTTTGTGCGCATTCCCCATGCCGACACCAGCCTGTACCCGATTCCATTGGGCGCGGACGAAGAGGCGCTGGTCATGCTGAGCGACATCCTGCCGACCGGTTTCGAGTGCGGCGTGCTGAACGGGAAAGTCCAGGTGGGCTCCTGCGTCGCCATCGTCGGGTCCGGGCCGATCGGGCTGGCGGCCTTGCTCACAGCCCAGTTTTATTCGCCGGCCGAGATCATCATGATCGACCTGGACGACAACCGGCTTGCCGTCGCGAAGCGTTTTGGCGCAACAGTCGCCGTGAACAGCGCCGATGGCAACGCGGCGCAGCAGGTGATGAAGCTTACCGGCGGTCGCGGTGTGGACACTGCCATCGAAGCGGTGGGCATCCCCGCCACCTTCAAGCTCTGCCAGGACATCGTGGCACCGGGTGGCACTGTCGCCAATGTCGGCGTGCACGGCGTCAAGGTCGATCTGCACCTGGAGCGGCTGTGGTCGCACAACATAACGATCAGCACCGGGCTGGTCGACACGTTTTCGATTCCGATGCTGCTCAAGACGGTGCAGTCCAGGCGCATCGACGCATCACAGCTGATCACCCACCGCTTCAAGCTGGGCGAGGTCATGCAGGCCTACGACACGTTCAGCCAGGCCGCCGACACCAAGGCGCTGAAAGTGATCATCGAGGCGTAAGGCAGCACCATGGCGCAATCGGACAGACTGGGCGATCCCTCCATCAGGGATGCTGATGAAGTGGCAAGGACTTTGGGGGCGGACCTCGAAGCCGAACTCACGTCGCAGGAGGCATCGCGCCGGCTCGCGGAAAACGGCCCCAACGAACTGCGCACGGCCCCGCCGTGAGCACGATGGCGGCGCGGGTTCCCTTGCGTCCCAAGGCGGCGATCAGTTCGGCACCGTGGACGCCGGCGTGCAGATAACGGCCAGGTCGGGCGCCTGCGGCAGCGACTCGACATCGGCCAAGCTGGCCCGCCATCGACGCTCGCATGGCGGCGGTTGACCGGCCAGATCGGTCCTTTGAAGCCGCCGAGCTTGAGGTTGCGCAGCATTACTGATCCGAGGCTACCCTCGCGGTCGGAAGCGCCGATCACCGCCAATGAAGCGGGCTGGAACAGGGCTTCGAGATTGCGTACGCTCATGGGGGAATCCTTGCACGCAGGCAGATCGCCCCGCTTGAAGAAACCAGATTAGCACGGCAGCCGCACTCGCACTTGCTTTAGATCAAAGACCGCGCCGCGCGGAGCCGACAAAATGGAATGCACCAGCAAAAAGGTTCCTCATGGAAACATATGACATCAGCCAAGCGGCCCGCTTCAGCAAGCTCCTGGCCGAGCGCGAAGCCTTGCTGCGCACCACCGGCGACCGGGCCGGCGAGGCGCATGAAGCCGAGCCGCGCGAGGTGGTGGATTTCAAGGATGTGGCCGCAGAACAGGCTTTGGTCACAGTTGACGAGGCCAAGACCAAACATGCCGCGCATGACCTTGAGGAGGTGCTGGTCGGGCGCCGCCGCCTTGACGACCGGAGCTACGGGTATTGCATGGACTGCGGCGAAGCGATTGACCTGCGGCGGCTCACGGCCATGCCGGCTGCGCCTTTATGCATTTCGTGCCAGGCTGTTAACGAGCATGAGCGCCCAACGGCGATGCGCCGTTGATCCTTCAACCCCAACCCGCAACAAGTATGCAAAAAATCCACGTCCAGCCATTGGACATCCCCATCGGAGATTGGGACGACCTGTTCCGCGCCGTCAAAGTAAGGCTCAGGCTGACTGTTGGCGAGCTGCTTGCGGCGACATCCCAGACGCAGGCGAATAACACAGCGGGTCGGGTGCCGGCCATCGTGCTAGGGTGCGTGGAGGCACTGGACCAACTGCACACGGCGCTGACACTCGAACGCGGTCGGCGCCATCAGCTCGAGCTTGAAGTCGCCGATGAGCAAACCGCTCTGGCGCCTCTGCGCAAGAGATCGGCGACGCTGTACAGAACAAGTGGTTCAACTGATCCCCACCTGAAAGAAGATTTCCCATGACACTTCGAGCTGCAACCTTTATCAGCCATCAACGAGGTCTTTGACCGGCTGTCGCGCGGCGATGTGGCGGCCCGCGTGGTGCTCGAGTTCGCATCGGACTAGAGCGAGAGGATTCAACTGACTGATGCGTGCCCACGGACCCGACCTGATGGCCAAGGTTTTCGCAGGAAGCGTGGCGCAGCAAGTGACCGCGGCCTGCGAGATACTGGTTTTGCGTGCGAAGTAAACATCGCTATTCAGTTTGACCGAGGTCAACCCGCAACACCGGGCGCCGAAAGCTGATATTCAGGCCTTTATTTTAGGAGCTACAACATGTACAGGCGTATTTTGGTTGCCATTGATGGCAGCCCGACCTCCAATAGTGCGCTGTCCGCAGCCCTGGAGATGGCCCGCTGTTCCGGCGGACGCTCGGTCTTGCGACTGATTCACGTGCTGGATGAGATGACTTATTTTGCGGGGTATGACCCCTACGGCAGCCAGTCAGCCCGGGTGATTGAAGCCATGCGGCAATCTGGAGGAAATATCCTGGCCGAAGCGCTGGCCATCGTCCAATCTGCCGGCGTCCAGGCAGACACCTTGTTGGTTGATAAATTTGGCGAGCGCCTGGCAGAAGCGGTTGCCGATGAAGCAAAAAACTGGAACGCTGACCTGATTGTTGTGGGAACCCACGGAAGGCGTGGTGTCGGTCGAATGCTGCTGGGCAGCGGGGCCGAGCAAATCATTCGCCTGGCACCGACCCCGACGCTGGTGGTGCGTACTTCCGGGAAAGAAGACGATAAGGTCGGATGAGGTCGGAAAGCCCTCTGCCTGGCGCCGCGACCGGTCTTTCTTTCCGGTACTCCCCGTTGAATTTTGCAATAGATCGGAATCGCCAAACTGATGCTGGGAGGTGGGCTGGTGCAAAGCATGAATAAAGTATTGGTGGTGTCGCCACCACTGGAGCAGGGATGTATGAGAGAACTCACCGGAATCCATTTCCACGAAATTTCGGCGGATGAAGCCGGCGGACTGCTACAGAGCACACCGGTCAGCGGGCTGGCGCAGGCCGAGGTCGAGGAGCGAATACTGCAGTTTGGCCCCAATCAGATGGCGGCGCAGAAGCGGCTCAGTGAATGGACACGCTTCCTTTTGCAGTTTCACCAGCCGCTCATTTATATCCTGCTCGCCTCGACCGTGATCGCCGCAGCCATGGACGAATGGGTGGATGCGTCGGTCATTTTCAGCGTCGCCCTCATCAATGCCATCATCGGCTATCTGCAGGAGGCGAAGGCGGAAAAGGCCATCGAAGCACTGGCAAAAATGGTCGTCACCGAGGCCACGGTGCGCCGCGGCGGTGAGAAGCTGCGGATTCCCTCTGCGCAGTTGGTGCCGGGCGATGTGGTGCTGCTGCAATCGGGCGACCGCGTGCCGGCCGACCTGCGCCTGTTTAACCAGCGCAATTTACAAATCGAGGAAGCGGCGCTGACAGGCGAATCTGTGCCTGTCATCAAGCAGATCGAACCGCTGCCTGCGCGGGCGATCCTTGCCGAACGCACCAATCTCGCCTTCACCGGAACGCTGGTCACCTCCGGCCAGGGCGAGGGCTTGATCTTCGCCACCGGCGACAAAACCGAGATCGGCCGCATCGCAGGGTTGATCGGACAGGCGGAGAACTTGCAGACACCGCTCACGCGCAAGATCGCGCAGTTCAGCCGGCTGCTGCTGTATGTGATCCTCGGGCTGGCGGTGTTGATTTTCATCGCGGGCATCCTGCGGGGCACACCGTGGCCGGAGATGTTCATGGCGGCGATTGCGCTGGCGGTCGGCGCCATCCCCGAAGGGTTGCCCGCAGTAGTGACTGTCACACTGGCCATTGGCGTGGGGCGCATGGCCCGGCGGCAAGCAATTATCCGCAAGCTGCCCGCGGTCGAGACGCTCGGAAGCACCACCGTCATCTGCTCGGACAAGACCGGCACCCTCACGCAAAATCAAATGACTGTGCAGGAAATTTACGCCGGCGGGCGGCTCTACCACGTCACCGGCAGCGGCTACGAAGCCGCCGGGAATATCCATTTCGAGCAAGCCCCCGTGGTCGTGGGTGAAAATGTCGCGCTGATCGAGACGCTGGGCTCCGGCTTGCTGTGCAACGATTCGCGGCTCGTCCGCAATGACGAAGGCCAGACCATCGTGCAAGGCGACCCGACCGAGGCGGCGCTGATTGTAGCGGCGCAGAAGGCAGGGCTTTCGGAGGAGGAGATGAGCGGTCGCCTGCCGCGGATCGAGACCATCCCTTTCGAGTCCGACTACCGATACATGGCCACGCTCCACGGCGCCGACGACGCGCCAAAGATGATTTACATCAAAGGCGCTGTGGAGGCCCTCCTCGAAAGGTGTTCGCACGCGCTCAGCGAGGCGGGCGAGCTCGCGCCGCTGGATAAAACGCTGGTGCTCCGCAACGCCGATGAAATGGCCGCGCGCGGCCTGCGCGTGCTCGCCTTCGCCCGGCGCGAAATGCCGTCGGCGCACAGCGGCCTGGAGCACGAGCACGTCGCCGGCGGGCTGACTCTGCTCGGCCTCCAGGGAAAACTCGATCCGCCGCGTCCCGAGGTGATCGAGGCGGTGACCAAGTGCCGGGCCGCCGGCATCCACGTCAAGATGATCACCGGCGATCATGTCCTCACTGCCAAATCCATCGCTGCGCAGATCGGGCTGGACAGCGGTGCGGACCCCGTCGCGCTCACCGGCCGCGAATTGGAAGCCCTCAACGACGAGGAACTGGCCGACGCCGCCGAGCGTGCCTCGGTGTTCGCCCGCGTCGCGCCCGAGCAGAAACTGCGGCTGGTCAAAGCGCTGCAAGCGCGCGGCCACGTCGTCGCCATGACCGGCGACGGCGTCAATGACGCTCCCGCGCTCAAGCAAGCCGACATCGGCATCGCGATGGGCATCACCGGCACCGACGTGTCCAAGGAGGCCGCCGACATGATCCTGACCGACGACAACTTCGCCTCGATCGAGGCGGCCGTGGAGGAAGGCCGAAGCGTTTTCGACAACCTCACCTAGTTCATCCTTTGGATGCTCCCTACCAATGGCGGCGTCGCGCTGGTTCTGCTTGTCGCTATTATCGGCGGCATCACCTTGCCCATGCTTCCCACGCAATTGCTCTGGCTCAATCTGGTTCCCGCGCTGCTCCTCGGGCTGACTCTGGTTTTCGAGCCGAAGGAAAGCGACATAATGTAGCGCCCCCACGCGACC
>JBKJZS010000095.1:0-3000 GCA_046714915.1 Polaromonas sp.
GGAGCAGGTTTTCCACGTGATGAAGATCAAGGGCAACACCGTCATGCTCGACGGCAACCACCCGCTGGCGGGCAAGGCCCTGCGTTTTACCGTGAAGGTCACCGATGTGCGGGCTGCTTCCGAAGAAGAAATTGCGCACCGCCATGTGCATGGCGAGCACGGCCATCACCATTAACAGGCCCCGCGGCAAGCAGACACGCCATGACACCCAGCCCGCTGCCACCGCGCGACGGCAGCATCTCGCCGCCCAGCCGTTCGGCGCATTCGGTCTGGGTCATGCTGTTCGCGCTGACGACCGCCTTTGCGCTCAGCCAGGCGTGGCGCACGGTGGCCGCCATCATGGCGGCGCCGCTGCAGGCTGATTTTCATTTAAGTCCGCAAGCCCTGGGCCTTTTCGCCGGGGCTTTTCATTTTGCGTTTGGCGTCATGCAGCTCTTCATGGGCATTGGCATTGACCTGCACGGCGTGCGGCGGACGGTGCTCGCGGCTTTTCCAATTGCGATTGCCGGCTCGGTGCTATCGGCGCTGTCCATCAACTATGGCATGCTGGTGCTCGGTCAAGTGCTGATCGGCGTGGGCTGCGCGCCGGCATTTCTGGTGTGCACCGTGTTCATTGCGCGGCACCTACCCGCCGAGCGCTTTGCGGCGATCTCCGGCCTCACGCTGGGCCTGGGCGGCATCGGCATGCTGCTGACCGGCACACCGCTGGCCTGGCTGATCGAGGTCACCTCATGGCGCATGGGCTTTTGGGTGCTGGGCGGCATGGCGGCGCTGGCGTGGCTACTGATTTTTGCTCTGGTGCATGAGCCAGTGCAGCCGGTTCACCCTGGGGCCGGCGCGGCGCCAAGGAAAGAATCGATGCGTGAGGCGATTGCCAAGTTTGGCGCGCTCTTTATGCTGCCGCACACGCTGGGCATTGTGCTGCTGGCGGGCGTCGGTTATGCGTCGTTCATCTCGCTGCGCGGCCTCTGGCTGGGACCGTTGCTGATGGAGCGGCACGGCTTTTCGCTGGTGCAAAGCGGAAACGTCGCGCTGGTGATGTCGCTCGCCTCGCTGTTCGGCCCGCCGCTGTTTGGCCGCTTCGACCCCGGCCCCGCCCACCGACGCCGCTGGATCATCGGCTTCACCCTGCTGCTGGCCGCGCTGTTTGCGGCCTTTGCCATGACACATAACGCGGCAATTGATGTAGTCGGTCCGGTCGTGATCGGTGCGCTCTCGGGTTACTTGGTGCTGCAATACGCCGACGTGCGCGCCGCCTACCCTGCCGCACTGACGGGCCGCGCCATGGCGGTGTTCACCATGGCCATGTTTCTGGGCGTGGCCGCCATGCAGTGGTTCACCGGCGTCGTCGCCTCGGTGGCGACGTCCCACAACGCCGATCCCCACACGGCGGTGCTGGCCAGCATTGCCGCGCTACTGGCGGCGGGGGCGCTGGCGTTTACCGTATTGCCGGGGCCGGCACTGAAAACCGCCTGAGTGCCGCCGCCCTGCCAGGCCATTTCAGTATCCGTCTCGTCCTACAGCTGCCAAGCAGCTTCTCCGATAGTCGCGATATTCGTCGCCACCTAATCTTGCCGGGTGGCTGGCGTTGCTGGCCCTTAACCTAATTTTCCAAGAAAGACTCCCATGAGCATTATCTGGACCATTCTCATTGGCTTTGTCGTCGGCATTGTTGCCAAGTTTTTGATGCCCGGGCGCGACCCGGCGGGCTTCATCATCACCGTCCTCATTGGCATCGTGGGCTCGGTCGTCGCAACCTATCTAGGCAGGGGCCTGGGCTTTTACCAGGTCGGAGAATCGGCCGGCTTTATCGCTGCGGTGCTGGGCGCGATCATTCTGCTTTTTATCTATCGCATGGTCACCGGAAAGCGGGGCTGAGGTTTCGCGCCGGCTCGAGGAGGTCAGCGCGCGTTGGCGCCTTATACCAACGGCAACGGCGGCGCGGGCTCCCTCAGGCTATCCGGCGTGCCAGGGACGCCGATCAGCAATCGTACCTGCAAGCGGTGAGGGCGGCGCACCCCTCAACGGTCAGGCGGTCGGGCGCTCAGTTCTGGTAACTCGTGTCAGTACGGTCCAGCTTTCGCAGCAGCGCCGGCCAGACAAACGCGCCACCCTTGCCGCCGGTGCGTACGTAGGTTGCAGCGCTGTCGTCGCCCTTGTAAATTTGTTCGTGGTAATGGATTAGTTCGCCACCCGCTTGCGCGCTGATCTGGATCTGGCAGGCACTTTCCAGGCGGTACATGTTCATGAACGCATCGGCAATGGTCTTGCCCACGGTCAGCAGGCCATGGTTGCGCAGCACCAGATGGGTGGCGTTGCCCAGATCTTTTTGCAGACGCGGTTTTTCGTCGTCCCGGAAGGCCACGCCTTCGTAATCGTGATATCCCAGCGAACCCAGCACAAAGGCGGACTGCTGCGAGATTGGCAAGAGGCCGCACTTCTGCGCGCTCACCGCGACGCCCGCCCGAGTATGCGTGTGCAATACACACAGCATGTCTTCGCGCGCCTCGTGCACGGCGCTGTGAATGACAAAGCCCGCAGGGTTGACGGGATAGGGCGAGTCAATCACCTTATTGCACTGCTGATCGATCTTGACCAGCGAAGACGCGGTGATTTCATCAAACATCAAGCCATAAGGATTGATCAGAAAGTGATGCTCCGGCCCGGGTACCCGGGCGCTGATGTGGGTAAAGACCAGGTCGCTCCAGCCGTAGAGCGCCACCAGGCGGTAGCAGGCGGCCAGATCCACCCGCAACTGCCATTCTTCGGAACTGACGACCTCTTTAACAGATGCAATATTCATGAGATGAGTACAAAAGTTGGTTAATCGGCTTTACTTCAGCTTGGCGCCGGATTCCTTCGCCACCCCGGCCATTTAATGGTTTCGCTCTTGACGTGTTGGGGTCAATGCTGGGTGCACGCGTGGTGGGTCAGGAAACGCCTGAGCATGGTAGCCTCCTTGGGCTTGAGCAGCAACTCCGAAAACGGATGCCCTTACCC
>JBKJZS010000096.1:0-3514 GCA_046714915.1 Polaromonas sp.
ATGCCTTGCGAAGCCTCATCCCAGATGATGGCCTTCATTTTGATCAGGTCCACCACGCCGGTGAAGTTCTCTTCGGCGCCGATCGGGATCACCATGGGCACGGGGCTAGCTTTCAAGCGCAGCTTCATCTGTTCCACGACCTTGAAGAAATTGGCGCCGGTGCGGTCCATCTTGTTGACGAAGGCCAAGCGCGGTACTTTGTACTTGTTGGCCTGGCGCCAGACCGTCTCGGACTGGGGTTGCACACCACCGACAGCGCAGTAAACCATGCAGGCGCCGTCCAGCACGCGCATGGAACGCTCCACCTCGATGGTGAAGTCCACGTGGCCGGGGGTGTCGATAATGTTGATGCGGTGCTCAGGCAGGGACGTGTCCATGCCCTTCCAGAAACAGGTGGTCGCAGCGGAAGTAATCGTGATGCCACGCTCTTGCTCCTGCTCCATCCAATCCATGGTGGCCGCGCCGTCGTGCACTTCACCAATCTTGTGGTTCACGCCGGTGTAAAAAAGGATCCGCTCGGTGGTCGTGGTCTTGCCGGCGTCAATGTGCGCGGAAATACCAATGTTGCGGTAGTTTTGAATGGGGGTAGCGCGGGACATAAATTACTTTCAGTTCGGGTTGACGAACAAAGACTCGTTGCCAAAACATTTCTCATGTTTTTTCTATGCGCCTGCCGACTGTGCGTTGTGCGCCCAGCGGGCAGAAATTGGGGTTGAACCGCCCGGAATCAAGGCGCTTGACACCTTGAACCCGACCGGCAACCCGTCAAATCAGCGCAGCAAATACTGCAATCGAAAATTAGAAGCGGAAGTGGCTGAACGCCTTGTTGGCTTCGGCCATGCGGTGAACTTCGTCACGCTTTTTCATGGCGCCGCCACGGCCTTCGGTCGCTTCCATCAGCTCATTGGCCAGACGCAGGGACATGGACTTCTCGCCACGCTTTTTGGCGGCTTCTTTCAGCCAGCGCATGGCCAGCGCCATGCGGCGAACCGGGCGCACTTCAACCGGCACCTGGTAGTTGGCACCACCGACGCGGCGGGATTTCACTTCAACCATGGGCTTGATGTTGCCAATGGCCATGTGGAAAGCCTCGAGCGGGTCTTTGCCAGGGTTCTTTTTCTCGATTTGCTCGAGGGCGCCATACACAATGCGCTCGGCGACAGCTTTTTTGCCGCCTTGCATAATGACGTTCATGAATTTGGCAAGGTCAATGTTGCCAAATTTGGGATCAGGGAGAATTTCACGTTTAGGGACTTCGCGACGACGTGGCATTTTTTCACCTCTTTGCTTCAGTTGGCACCGCTCAAGCGCAAGGCTTCTGCAGCACCGCGAGGGTTATCAAAACCCTCACTTACTCGACCGGTGCAACTATTTGCACTTGGGTCACTTCGTTCAAGCCGCCTGCCAGGACGGGTCAAACACCTGTTTTGAAGGATCATCACAGATCAATGTGACAACTTCTTCTGGCACGGGTCATCAGACCCGATCCGGTTTGGCTTATTTGGCCTTGGGCTTCTTCGCACCGTACTTGGAACGCGACTGCTTGCGGTCTTTCACGCCCTGCAAGTCCAGCGAGCCACGAACAATGTGGTAACGCACACCCGGCAAGTCCTTGACACGACCGCCACGAACCAGCACAACGCTGTGCTCCTGCAGGTTGTGGCCTTCGCCGCCGATGTAGGAAATGATTTCAAACCCGTTGGTCAGACGCACTTTGGCGACTTTACGCAAGGCGGAGTTTGGCTTCTTGGGGGTGGTGGTGTACACACGGGTACACACGCCACGCCGCTGGGGAGAGTTCTGCATCGCAGGGCTCTTGGACTTGATCTTTTCGACCTCGCGCCCCTGACGAACTAGCTGATTGATGGTTGGCATGTAAAAACGTCCCTAAACGTCTGATATCTGACTTGACTAAATACGTGAATATTTATGCGAAAACGTGAATCTCCCCGGAAATTCCGGAAAAGCCTTCGAGTGTACCAGTTTGGGCTTTAATCTGCAAATTTGGCCGGTTCAGGTGATGGTTCAGTTTGAAATGAATCAGTTACAAATTAATTTTGCCCTGGCAAGATGAGCCGATGTCCTTTCGAAAACCAACGCACGCTTACTGGTCACTATTGTTGATAGCCGTTCAATTGGATACTTGAAGCATTTATTAAAACCCAACCGTGGTGGGCTTCATTGCCGCTCACATGGCTCACCGGTCTGTTTATTGCAGTGGGCGTTGGCCTGGTGCTTGGCGACGCTTACAACCCTCATTCATGGCTCAGGCACAACATTCGCGAATACAACAAGGTTTTTGAAGTCAACGCCTGTTTCATTGGGCAAGAACTGACGCCGCATCAGTTCTTTACGATTGTTTGCCTGCTGAAATTTACCAAAGACATTAAGAACGCCACGCTAATCGTCAGAGTGATTCAGGCCTCCCTTGGGGCAATCGAGTTCATGTTGTACACGATGAGAAAACCACAATGCCTAAAGACTCAGAAAGGCGGCTGCGCCTGGGCAGCATTCCCATTCCGCAATCGGGCGACACTTACACACGTCATGCGCTTTGGGGTGAAGCGTTGGGGGAGAAAGACCTTTTGCCAAATCAGAACCCACTGATTGCAGGCCTTGCGGTGATTGAGATTTCTGTCAACAAGCAAAAATATCGCGCCTGCGTGTCTAAAGAACCGATTTTCATCACCGATGGTCATGCCCCTATCACCTTGATGAATGAAGCCGATTTAGAGGCTGTCAAAGCTGCTTAACCGCCTCACCTCGCCATCCTCCACCCCCGGCCTGCACACCCTCCAGGCTATTTGATCCAGAGCCGGACGGAGTCCCAGGCGCGGCCCAGAATGCCGATTTCTTCCACCGCTTCAAGCGCCACCAGCGGGATCTCGAGCACGGCCTGCTCGCCGCCCAGGCTGACTTTTAGGGTGCCCAGTGGCTGCCCTTTGACAAACGGAGCGACCAGCGGATCGGGCCGGGCGAGCTGGGTCTGGACTTTCGCGGCGCTGCCGGCCGCAATCGCCACGACGATGGCCTGCGAACGGCCCAGTTTGACGGTGGCTGACTTGCCTTTCCAGACAGGCGGCGAGGCGACGGCCTGGCCGGCGTCGAACAGCTTGACGGCTTCAAAGGCGGTGTAGCCCCAGTTCAGCAGCTTTTGCGACTCGTTGGCGCGGGCACTGTCGCTGGCGGCGCCCAGGACGATGGCCACCAGGCGCCGGCCGCCGGGGGCGCCAGCAGCACCCAGGTTCGGGAAATCGCGTTTGGCCGTGGCAATCATGCAGTAACCCGCAGCGGCGGTGTGACCGGTTTTCAGGCCGTCCACCGTCGGGTCGCGGAACAGCAGGGTATTTCGGTTGGTGTCGTTGGCCGCAGGCGTGCCGGGATAGCGGTACTTCTTGATGGCCGAAAAACCCATGTAGTCGGGGAAATCCTGCATCAGGCGGGTTGACAGAATGCTCAGGTCACGCGCGGTGGTGGTGTGGCCCGGTTCGGTCAGGCCTTCCGGGTTTTTGTA
>JBKJZS010000097.1:0-4535 GCA_046714915.1 Polaromonas sp.
ACCCGGCCGATCTGGGTCGGCTCGATATCGACGTGCACAAACCTGCGGCCCTTGCAGTAGACCTCGGTCGAGCCCGTGTGGCGATTCACCCAGCGGTTGCCGATGCCCAGCACGAAGTCGCTGGCGAGCATGGTCGCGTTGCCATAGCAGTGGCTGGTTTGCAGGCCAACCATACCGGCCATCAGCGGGTGGTCATCAGGAATCGTGCCACCGGTTGCGGAGGCTTTCAAAAGTTTTCTGATCAATGACAGCGCGGCGCTGATCGAGCAGATGGTCGGCTTCACTCCGAAGCGTATGAGGTGAGCAGTTTGCGTTCTCGCGCAAACTCGGCTGCGCTCATTTTCTTGCCACCTTCGGGCCGCAATTTCAGCACTTCGATCTGCCCGCCGTGCGCATTGATAATGATCGACGTGTCTGTGATGCCCGCTATTTCTCCGGGCTTGCCGCGTACTGCCGCGAAGCTGCGCACGGGGTGCTTGCGGCTGTCGTAAAGCCACATGCGCGTACCATCCAGTACCGTCCATGCACCCGGCGCGGGGTTGCAGGCGCGAATCAGGTTGTAGACCTGATCGACGTGGTTGGCCCAATTGATGTGGGACTCTTCCTCGTGATACCAGCCTTCGTAGCTGGCTTGTGATTCGTCCTGCACCCGCTCCTCATGCCGGGATGCAGTTACCAAGTCGGCTGCTTCCAGCAAGGCCGCCACGCCCAGGGGGAAGAGCTTGTTGAAGTACAGCTCTCCCAGCGTTTCATCGGGCCCGATGGGGCAGAATTTTTGCAGAATGATAGGCCCTTCGTCCAGCCCGTCGGTGGGACGAAAAATGGTTATGCCGGTGCGGGTTTCGCCCAGCGCGATCGGCCAGCTGATCGATGACGGACCGCGGTGACGCGGCAGCGGGGAAGGGTGGAACTGGATCGTGCCGCAGCGCGGAATGTTCAAAAAATTCCGCGGTGCAAATTGCACCACGTAGGCCATGACGCCTATATCGGCGTTGAGCTCGTGCATGGCCTGCTCGGCGTAGCTGCTCTTCAAGCTGCTGAACTGGAACACCGGCAGGCAGCGGGCCTGGGCCACCAGGCGCAGTACGTCCGGCTTGGCGCCGACTTTCTCTGGCCTGCAGAACACGCCCGCTACCTCGTCGCCGCGCATCAGAAACGCCTCCAGTGCGGCTTTACCGAATTCCTGCTGGCCAATAAATGCGATTCTCATGGTGGGGTCGAATTGATGATGCCGCTGGGTTCTGCCTCAGGCGCGTCGCCGGGCCGCCGCAAGGCAGTGACACGGTGAAGCCGGGAGCGCGAGGGGCATATTCTTCAGCGCAACAGAAAGTATGCCGCCAGAATGTACAGCACCGCTGCGAACACCTTCCTCAGCGGCCGGATGTCCATGCGGTGGGCCGTACGCGCGCCCAGCGGCGCCGTGCTCATGCTGGCCAGCGAGACGATGACCAGGCCCGGCAGATAGAGGTAGCCCACCGAGCCGGGCGGCATCTGCGGCAGGTCCTGGCCGGCCCAGATGTAGCCCAGCGTACCGGCCAGCGCGATCGGGAAGCCCAGCGCGGCTGAAGTGCCCACAGCGTCGTGGATTTTTACGTTGCACCAGGTCATGAAGGGCACCGAGACAAAGGCGCCGCCCGCGCCTACCAGCGCAGACAGCATGCCAATTCCCCAGCCCACACTGAAAGTGCCGAAACGGCCGGGCAAGGTGCGGGTCGGCTTGGGTTTGCGATTCATGAACATCTGGGTGGCGGAGAATGCCACGAAGATCGCGAACAGGATGCTCAGGGTTTTGCCCGGCAGCGCCACTGCCACCTGCGCACCGATCAGCGAGCCCAGCAGAATGCCGGGCGCCAGCAGGCGCACTATGGGCCACAGAACCGCACCACGCCGATGGTGCGCGCGCACCGAAGACAGCGAGGTAAAGCAGATCGTGGCCAGCGAGGTCGCCACCGCCATCTTCACTGTGTAATCCGGCGGAAAGCCCTTGGCTGTGAGGATGAAGCTGATGAACGGCACCATCAGCATGCCGCCGCCTATGCCCAGCAGGCCGGCGAGAAAGCCCGTGGCGCTGCCCAGCAGGAGGAGTTCGAAAATGAGTAGGGGCTCGAGGAGCATGAGGTCTGTCATTGCGGGCCTGACCCGCAATCCAGGAATTGTTGTTGTTCGTGGCATGGATCCCGGGTCGAGCCCGGGATGACATCTGCGCAAAAAAGGTGTCTGCGAGTACCACCGGACCGTCATCCTGAACCAGGGTTCAGGTGGGCGAGGGCAGTCAGGTTTCGGGTTCGTCTAACGCGAGACGATCACGCCTGCCTGACAATTTACCAAGCCCGTGCTCTAAGAGCATTGGTTCAAGGAAATATAAAGCCCGGTGCGCACCGCAGACGAGTTAATTGTAGGCGTTTGCCGCTGGCCTTGCCGGAGCAATCTGCCGTCTTTAAGGTTTTTGGCTGCCATACGGGGGGTTACCGTATTTCCGTATTTGTATGTCAAACCTGTTCGGACAAGTTCTCTTAGAGCAGGCGGCCGTCAATACCCAGCGCGGTGTCAAGGCGCTGCAGCAAAGCCGCCAACTCCGGCTGCCCCGTCGCGACAGCCTGCGCCGGAGCGGGAGCCGCACTTTGGCCTGCCGGTTGGGCCAGGCCCATTGCCTGGCTGTTGCGTGAGGTTTTTAGCGCATTGGATTCGAGCTCGGACAACTCGAAGGCCAGGTTCAAGGCGGCCAGCACAGCGATGCGGTCGCGCGCCTTGATTTTTCCGGCGTCCCGGATCTTGCACATGGCCGCGTCGACTTTTTCTACCGCGTCCAGCAGACGGATATCGCCGCCTTCGGGGCAACTGAGCAGGTAGCTCTGGCCCATGATTTGCACGTCAAGTTGCTTCATCGGTCCGACCCCACAGGTGTTCTGACGTTTGCCGGGCCGGCGTCAGGCTGGGATGAATCCGGCAGGCGTTCGAGCAAGGCGTCTACCCGCGCCCGGGCCGCGCTCAGGCGCGACCGGAGCGAGTCGCGCTCCTGCGTCAAAACGTGAATCTGCTCGCTCAGCAGGGCATTGGTGCGCTGCAATTCCTCGTAGCGCAGCAAGAGCCGTTCGACGCGTTCGGCAATCTGGTCGATTTGGATTTGATTCGACATGGCAGGCCCGATTGTAGGGTTTGCCGGGATTTTGGCGCGTAGAATCTGGCCTGTTGGTGCTCGCAGTGTGGTTCACATGCTGCAGTTCAACGGGAAGCAGGAGGAAGCCAAGGCTGTCCCCGCCGATCTTTTCCGGGTCGGCGTTACGCCGCGATTTTCAACCTGCGCTGCCCCCGCAACGGTAAAACGGACGAATGCTGTTCCTTGAAGTTCACACTTGAGGACACATTCAGCTTTCATCACTAGCCACTGAGTGTCTTGAACAAGCGCTTGGGAAGGCGATGCAAGCGCAGTTCCGTCAGCCCGGATACCGGCCAACAAGGTGATTGCACGTCCGTCAAACGGACTGTATTCGTATCGCTCATGTACTGGCGGGGAAGCCGGTGAGGGCATTTTGTTGATGATTGACTCTCATGAAATATTGCAAATTTAATGCACGCTTTGCTGTGCTTGCCTTGGCGTTGCCCGCCGCTTCTTCGGTGCTGGCGCAAAGCCAAGCCGCAAACGTCCTTAAAGAAGTGGTTGTCACAGCCAGCCGTGTGGCTGGGCCGCGCGACGCCCAGCCTTTCGGCACCAGTGTCATCACTGCTGAAGATATTCAACGCGCCGGCGCAGTGACGGTCAATGATGCCCTCATGCGTATTCTGGGCGTGGCTGGGCGTCAGGATCTTTTCGGTGGTGGAGATTACGGATTGGACCTGCGGGGCTTTGGTATCACCTCCGATAACAACCAGGTCGTGATCGTGGACGGCATCCGCATCAATGAAGCGGATTTGGGCGGCACCCGCCTGGCCGGCATTCCGATTGAGTCCGTGGCGCAAATTGAAGTGATTCGAGGTAGCGGTGCCGTGCTGTATGGAGAGGGCGCAACGGGCGGCGTGATCATCATCACCACAAAGGCTGGTAAAGGTGTGGCCCGTAAAAATGCGGCGTCTTTGTATGCGGGTGTGGGCAGCTATGGGCTGCGTGAGGGACGCGCCAATGCGACGCTGGCCAGTGGCGGTTTTTCGCTCGATGTCAATGGCATGAACCGCAAGACCGACAACCACCGCGACAATTTTCGCTCTGACACCAATGCCGTATCGGCGGTGGCGCAATGGAGCAACGACTGGCTGCGTCTGGGTGTGCGGCAGTCCCAGGACCGGCTGGACACCGGCTTGCCCGGCGCGCTCACCGCTGCGCAGTACCAGAACAATCCCCGTCAGACCACCACGCCTGCAGACAAAGCGGCGATTGACAACCAGCGCAGCGGGGTGTTTGCAGAGGCTTCTGTAGGCGACTGGCAATTTGTGGCCGATGCAGGCTGGCGCAAGAAAGAGTTGCGTAGCGTGTTTGTCTCACCCTTTGGCAGTTTTAATTTTGACTATGACGTCAAGGCCACCAACTACGCGCTGCGCGC
>JBKJZS010000098.1:0-1251 GCA_046714915.1 Polaromonas sp.
CATTGAACCAGCGCAACCACACATGGCTGCGGGTATTGCGCTTGGCGACAAACCGCGCAAGAATGCGGCCGCAGGCATGGTGGTAGCCCAGACTCAAAGCCACCACCGCCAGCTTGGCATGCATCCAGCCGTTTCCCGCTGAGGCAGGACCGCGGCCAATGCCATAACCCAGCCACAGCCACAGGCCCAACACCAGCGCGGGCACGGCCAGCAGCGTCGTAAAGCGCAAGAGCTTGCGTGCCATCAGGATCAGACGCTCGTGCTCGGCCACGCTTTCCGGCGGCACCATCGCCAGATTGACAAAAATACGCGGCAGATAAAACAGGCCAGCAAACCAGCTGGCGATAAAAACAAGGTGAAGAGATTTGACCCAGAGCATGTGAATAAGTGTAGCCCCCACCGCTGCCAGGGGGCGCGACCGAGTCCGCTTGAGGAGCAGGCCATTGTTCGACAGGCCCGTCGCCAGAAAAACCAGCCCCCTCGGCGGAAAGCCTTAGCCCTGGATTAAAAGGAGCGCAGGGAGCAAAACTGCACAAAAAAAAGCCCAGTTAACAGAAGGTCAACCAGGCCTGGAAGCCTTTTTGCTGTGACACGTAAAGGCGCCCGCTCAGGGAGGAAAAGCGGGATGCTGCCACCAAACGGCAACAGCACCCAAATATTCTAGCCAAGCCAGCGGAGCATGACAAGTGGCCGCCTTATCCAACGGGAGCATGAGCGTCAATGACAGAACGTTGACTTGTCATTGCGGGCCTGACCCGCACTACAGCAAGCCCGGGTACAGATCGTGCCAATTCGCATCCATCGCTTCTATCAAGAGCACTTTTTTCACCCGCGACCCGGCCTTGAGCTGCTTTTCACGGCTGATGGCGTCGTGCATGGTCGCGTGCCATTCAAAATAAACCAGCGTGTGAACGCCGTACTTCTGGGTAAAACCCTCAGCCAGATTATTCTTGTGCTGCCACACGCGCTGAATCAGGTCGGACGTCACGCCGACATACAGCGTGCCACGCGGTTGGCTGGCCAGGATATAGATGGCGGGCTGCATGGGCTATTGACTGGTGTTGGATGAAATTGGAAGGCATGGATTGCCGCGCTGCGCTCGCAATGACGACGCGTGACTATCACTGCGAGGCCGCAGGCCGTGGCAGTCTACCTCTTCGTCATCGCGAGGCCAAAGGCCGTGGCGATCCATCGTGGATAAACCGCCGCCATGGATTGCCGCGCTGCGCTCTCAATGACGACGCGTGACTG
>JBKJZS010000099.1:0-1642 GCA_046714915.1 Polaromonas sp.
AGCGTGGGGGTGCCAGCCTGACGCTGGGCCGCCCCAAGGCAGGCTAGCCCCCATCGGGGGGCAGCGAAGTACACGCAGTGACGAGCGTGGGGGTCCTAATCTCACCGCAGCACAATAGCGCCATGACAACACAACTTGCCGGCCATCTTCTTGTTCAATGCCTTGTAGCCCAGGGCGTCACCCACGCATTTGGCGTGCCGGGTGAAAGTTATCTGGCGGTGCTCGATGGCTTTCATGCCTACCGTGACCAGATCAGTTTCATCACCAACCGGCAGGAGGGCGGCGCCGCTTTCATGGCCGAAGCCCACGGCAAGCTGACCGGGCGGCCCGGCATCTGCTTTGTGACGCGCGGGCCGGGCGCCACCAACGCCTCCATTGGTGTGCACACGGCCTTTCAGGACTCCACGCCGATGGTGCTGTTTGTGGGTGACGTGGCCAGCGATACGCGCGACCGCGAAGCTTTCCAGGAACTCGACTACAGCAGCTTTTTCGGACCCTCGACCCGCGGCATGGCCAAACGCGTGGAGCGCATTGACGATGCGAAGCGCATTCCCGAGTATGTGGCGCGCGCTTTTGCGACCGCCATGAACGGGCGCCCGGGCCCGGTGGTGCTGGTGCTGCCCGAAGACATGCTGACGCAGATGGTGGACCTGGCACCGCTGCCGCGCGTCGAGGCGGTCGAAGCCTGGAGCGACCCCGGCTCCCTGCGCAAACTGCGCGAGTTGCTGCTTCAGTCCGAGCGCCCGCTGGTGATTGCCGGCGGCGGTGGCTGGACGCCGCAGGCGGCGCAGGCTTTGCAGCGTTTTGCCGAGAACTGGTCGCTGCCGGTCGGCAACGCCTTCCGCTTTCAGGACACCTTTGACAACCACCACCCGCTGTATGCCGGCGACGTGGGTATCGGCCTGAACCCGAAGCTGGCCGCGCGTGTGAAGGCCAGTGACCTGATCATCGCGATCGGCCCGCGCTTGGGCGAGATGACCACCGGCGGCTACACGCTGATCGAGGCGCCGCGCCCCAAACAGAAGCTGGTGCACATCCACGCCAGTGCCGAAGAGCTCAACCGCGTCTTTCAGGCCGACCTGGCGATCAATGCGACCATGAACGCGGCGGCGCGGTCGCTGGAGGTGCTGACGGCACCGGTGTCCGTGCCCTGGGAGGCGTGGACCGCTTCCGCCAACGAGGATTATCTGGCCAATGTGGACCCGGCCAACGGCGGTGTGGTATTGCCAGGCACGATAGACATGCCGGCGATCGTCGCCACCTTGCAAAAACTACTGCCGCCAGACGCGGTGCTGACCAACGGCGCCGGCAACTTTGCCAGCTGGGTACACCGCTTTTTCAAACACCAGGGGCTGGTCAGGGGCCTGAAGACGCAGCTGGCGCCGACGGTGGGCGCGATGGGTTATGGCGTGCCGGCCGGCATTGCGGCGAATATCGTCTCCGGCCGTACGGCCTTCACAATCGCTGGCGACGGCGACTTTTTGATGAACGGTCAGGAGCTCGCAACGGCGGTCCAGCATGGCGCAAAAAGCATCATTTTGCTGCTGAACAACGGCATGTACGGCACCATCCGTATGCACCAGGAGCGCGAGTATCCGCGCCATGTCAGCGGCTCGAATCTGCAGAACCCGGACTTTTGCGC
>JBKJZS010000100.1:0-6418 GCA_046714915.1 Polaromonas sp.
GGCGAGTCCCAACCGGTACAGGTCCGGCAGCGTCTTGACCACGCCGGCTTCCACCACCTGGTCGACCAGCTTCTCGCCCAGGCCCTCGATGTCGAGGGCGCGACGCTGGGCGAAATGCAGGAGGGCCTGCTTGCGCTGCGCGCCGCAGAACAGGCCGCCGGTGCAGCGGTAGTCCGCCTCGCCTTCTTCGCGAACGGCAGCCGATCCGCAGACCGGGCACTGGCGCGGCATCGTGAACTGCGGCGCGTCATGCACGCGCTTGTCCAGCAGCACACTGACGACCTCGGGAATCACGTCGCCGGCGCGGCGCACGATCACGGTGTCACCGACCCGCACGTCCTTGCGGCGGGCCTCGTCCTCGTTGTGCAAGGTCGCGTTGGTCACGGTGACACCACCGACAAACACCGGTGCCAGCTTGGCCACCGGCGTCAGTTTGCCGGTGCGGCCCACCTGCACGTCGATGCCCAGCACCGTAGTGAGCTGCTCCTGCGCCGGGTATTTGTGGGCCACGGCCCAGCGCGGTTCGCGTGAGACAAAACCCAGCTTCTTTTGCAACGCCAGGCTGTTGACCTTATAGACCACGCCGTCAATGTCGTAAGGCAGCTGGTCGCGTTCACGCCCGATTTTCTGGTGAAACGCTATCAATTCAGAAGCGCCTTGCGCAGTCTGCGAAAGGGCTGCGACCGGAAAACCCCATGATTTCAGGGTCAGCAACAGCTGGAAGTGGGTCTCGAACAGCGGTCCGCCCTCCTCTTTCGGCGTGACCTCGCCCAGGCCATACGCAAAAAAGCTCAGGGGACGCCGGGCCGCAATCGCCGGATCGAGCTGGCGCACCGCCCCGGCGGCCGCGTTGCGCGGGTTGACGAAGGTCTTTTCGCCCTTGATGCCTTGGGCAATTTTTTCGCGCTGCTTGTCATTGAGCGATTCAAAATCATCGCGGCGCATGTAGACCTCACCGCGCACCTCGAGCACCGGCGGCGCGTCTTGGGGCAAACGCAGGGGAATCTGCTTGATCGTCCGGATGTTCTGCGTCACCTCTTCGCCGACCTCGCCCTCGCCGCGGGTCGCGGCCTGCACCAGCACACCGTTTTCGTAACGCAGGTTCATCGCCAGGCCGTCAAACTTCAGCTCGGCCACATACTCCACCGGCGGATCGGACTCACCCAGGCCCAATTCCTTGCGCACACGCGCATCAAAATTTTGCGCGCCGGTGGCCTCGGTATCGGTTTCGGTGCGAATGCTCAGCATGGGAACGGCGTGGCGCACGCTGGCAAACTGGTCCAGCGGTTTGGCGCCGACACGCAGGGTCGGCGAGTCCTGGCTGGCCAGTTCAGGGTGCAGGGCTTCGAGGGCCTGCAGTTCCTGGAACAGCCGGTCGTACTCGACGTCCGGAATGGTCGGCTCATCCAGCACGTAGTAGCGGTGGGCATGCGAATGAAGCTCTGCCCGCAGGGCGGCTATGCGCTCGGCAGCCGATGCAGGCTGCAGCGGCTCAGGCGGTGCAAACAGGTCAGTGGTTGCCATCGGAAAAAGTACGGGGAGCCGCAAAATCAGGAAAACAGCCGCCGGCCTAGCGCCGAGCCGGCCGACAAATCGCGCCCTTCCAGCGTGTCGTACAGCTGCTCCAGGTCGGCGTGAATGACTTCCATGGCCTCGGGCCGAATCAGGCTACCCATGTCGTCAATGATCACGCCGTCCATGCTGGCGGCCAGCGCAATCGCCACTTCGCACATTCGCACAAAGGGCTGTTCCGCACGCGCCACCTGCGGCGCATCGAGGGACAGTGTCAGTTCCCGCAAGGCGGTTTGCTCCGGGTCTTCGGCCATCGCGGCCTGCGTGTCAAACGCCAGCCCCAGTATCGGCGCGTGACCGGACTGGCTGGCCGGCAACACCATGCGGCCTGGAATGGAGCCGACGACAAAACCCTGCTTGGCGGCGCTTTGCTGCACATAACCCGGGCTCCACGCCGTGTCCTTGGCGCGCAGCGTAAAGCTCAGCTGCGCATCGTGGGCACTGGCAAAGTGGTCCAGTTCACGGGCACGGGCGACCTCGTCGAGCATGTCGGGAAACTCGGGCTGACCGTCGATCGCGTCGGCAAACGCCTGTGCCTTCATCACAAATTCGGAAAACTCGATCTGGTTCAGCGCCCCGGTGCGGTTAGCCAGTTGCACACCGGCCTGAAACTCGCTGTAGCGCTGGCCCGGCATCGGCGTTTCCCACGCGCCTGTCGTCACGCTCAGACCTTCGATGGCAAAGGGTTTGCTGCCGGCACGGCGCGTGGCGGGCATGGCGGCCAATGCCGCCTCGCCCGAGACCACCGAGTCCACTGCGACCGGGGCAATCACGTCGATCAGGGCATCGAGTCCTGGCTTTTTCTCGGGCATGGTCAGCGCCGCCAGTGACTCCAGACTCGAGTCGGCGTCAAAACCGGGCTCCTGGCGCTCCGGCAGCGCGCCCAGAGGCATGTCGCCGAAGGGTTCCCGACCTTCAGCCGCAGGGTCTTGCGTGGCCCGCTTGGGCAGGCTTTTACGGGCCAACCAGGCGCTGTGGGCCACCAGCAGGACCAATACCAGGCCCCCGATCACCGCCAAACTGATCTGGAGTGTGCTCAAGATAGGTGTACCCCCATGTTCGCCCACTGCATCTGGCTCTCTGCCCCCCGCGGGGGCTGAACTTGCTTGGGGCGGCCCTGCGCGGAAATTTGTGACCCCCACGCTTGTCGCTTCGCGTACTTCGCTTCCCCCCGCGGGGGCTGAACTTGCTGGGGGCGGCCCTGCGCTTCGTTCGCTGCCCGCTCACTGTGAGCCATTCCAGCAGCACTCACGCCACGGCCTCTGCAAAACCAAGGGCCGCTTCCATATCGACCGCCACAATGCGTGACACGCCTTGCTCCTGCATGGTCACGCCAATCAGCTGCTCAGCCATTTCCATCGCAATTTTGTTGTGACTGATGAACAGGAACTGGGTTTCCTTGCTCATGCTGGCCACCAGCTTGGCATAACGCTCGGTGTTGGCGTCGTCCAGCGGCGCGTCGACTTCGTCGAGCAAACAGAAAGGCGCCGGGTTCAGCTGGAAAATCGCAAACACCAGGGCAATGGCCGTCAAGGCCTTTTCCCCGCCTGACAGGAGGTGAATCGTCTGATTTTTCTTGCCCGGGGGCTGGGCCAGCACCTGGACGCCGGCGTCCAGGATTTCCTCGCCGGTCATCATCAGTTTGGCATTGCCGCCGCCAAACAGGCGCGGAAACATCTCGCCAAAATGCCGGTTCACCGCTTCAAACGTGCTGGACAGAAGCTCACGCGTTTCCATGTCGATTTTCTTGATCGCGTCTTCCAAAGTCGCCATCGCTTCGTTCAGGTCGGCCGATTGCGCATCGAGAAACTGCTTGCGTTCACGCGCGCTGCTCAACTCGTCCAGCGCGGCGAGGTTGACGGCGCCGAGTGACTGGATTTCGCGGTTGCTGCGGTCGATCTCGCCCTGCAGGCCGGTCAGGCGCACATTGCCGGCCTGGACGGACTGCTCCACCGCCACGAGGTCGGCCTGCGCATCCAGCGGCAGCTGGCTGTACTGCTCAAAGCCGAGGCGCGCGGCCTGTTCCTTGAGCTGGAATTCAGTGATGCGCTGACGCAGTGGGTCGAGCTCGCGTTCGAGCTGCAAACGGCGTTCGTCGCTGGCACGCAGTTTGGTGGTCAGGTCGTCGTACTGGCTGCGTTTGGCGCCCAGGCCGGCTTCGCGTTCGAGCTTCACGCTCAGCGCGCTTTGCAGGCCGGCCTGTGCGGCGACATCGGTCAGGCGCGCCAGCTCTTCCTGCGCGCGCTGCTCTTCGCTGGCAATCGACGCGGCCTGCTGCGCGGCAATGTCAATCGATCGGGCCAGCTCGTCGCGGCGCGAAGCCAGGCTGCGCAGCGCAAACTGCGCCTCCTGCGACTGGCGCTCCAGCGCGCGCTGCTGCTCGCGCGACTCGTTCAGTTTGCGCCCGGCTTCGATGACGCGGTCGTCGAGCTGGGCGTGGCGCTCCTGGCTGTCGGCCAGCTGCATGTCCAGTTCTTCAAACCGTGCTTCGGCGGTGAGCTTACGCTCCTGCAGGTCGTTCATCTGCGCGTCGATTTCACCCAGGTCGGCGGCGATCTGCTCGCTGCGGGCACGGGTCTGTTGCGCCAGCTGCGTCAGGCGCAGCACTTCGACCTGCAACTCATGGGTGCGGCTCTGGCCCTCGGCGGCTTCGCGGCGCGCCGTGGCCAGGCGCTGGGCCGCATCGGCATAAGCGGCTTCGGCGCGGATCAACGCGCTGCGGGCTTCATCGCTGATCAGCGCCTGGCCCCTGAGCTGTTTGTCGAGGTTCTCAATTTCCTGCGCACGGGCCAGCAAGCCGGCTTGTTCAGAATCCTGCGCGTAAAAACTCACGCTGTGCTGCGTCACGGCGTGGCCACTCTTGACGTAAATCACTTCGCCCGCCTGCAATTGCTGGCGGATAGCCAGCGCTTCGTCGAGGCTGACGGCAGTCAGGCAGCCGTGCAGCCAGTCGCCGAGCAAGGCGGCCTGGCCGGCATCACCGAGGCGCAGCAGATCAGCCAGGGGCTTCAAGCTGGTATTGGACGCTTTGGCCGGCGCACCCGCGGCGGGGGGCGAATAAAACGACAGTTTGGCCGGCGGTGTGTCCCGGCTGTCGGTGCCGGCGAATCCCCGCACCATGTCCAGACGGCTGACTTCCAGCGCACCGAGTCGCTCGCGCAGCGCGGCTTCCAGGGCATTTTCCCAACCCTGCTCGATGTGGATGCGGCTCCACAGTCCCTGCAGGCTGTCCAGGCCGTGTTTAGCCAGCCAGGGCTTGAGCTTTCCGTCGGTCTTGACTTTTTCCTGCAGTGCCTTCAGCGCTTCCATGCGGGCTGACAGGTCGGCCTGTTTCGCCGATTCGGTGTTGACCGCCTGCTGGCGGGTGCGGCGATCTTCGTCGAGCTGCGGCACGCTGTCGGTCAGTTCATGCAGGCTCGCCTCAACCATTTCCTGGTTTTCCTGGGCTGCGCTGAACTGCGCGTTGAGATTGACGAGGCGGGCTTCGTCCGGCGCATTGAGCGCGTTTTTGTCGACGTTCAGCCTCTCGTGGCGCAGGCTGAGTGCTCGCGATTGTTCTTCAATGTTGCGCTGGTCGGCAGCCAGCACCTGGATTTGCTGCTGCACCTGCCCGACACTGGCGCGCTGTTCATTGGCTTTGGACTGCGCGGCGCGCAGGGCTTCTTCGAGTGCGGGCAACTGACCGGCCTGGTCTTCGCTCTGCGCGGCCAGCAGTTCGGCCTGTTCCTCGGCCTGCAGCGCCTGCGCGGCAAGGCTTTCGGTCTCCACCGCGGCATCCTCCTTGCGCGCTGCCCACTGGCTGGTTTGTTCCTTCAATTGCACCAGGCGCTGCTCGACGCGCTGGCGGCCTTCAACCACAAAGCGGATTTCGGCTTCGAGCCGTCCAACTTCAGCGCTGGCTTCATAGAGCTTGCCCTGCGCCTGGTTGACGTGATCGCCAGCGGCATAGTGGGCCTGGCGAATGGTTTCCAGATCGGCTTCGATGTGGCGCAAATCGGCGATCCGGCTTTCCAGGTCGTTGACCGTTTTTTCGGCGTCCAGCTTGACTTTGGCCTGATCGGCTTCGCTTTCGCTCCGTTTCAGAAACCAGAGTTGATGCTGCTTGAGCGTCGCGTCGGCATGCAGCGTGTTGTAGCGGAGCGCGACTGCAGCCTGTTTTTCGAGCTTCTCGAGGTTGGCATTGAGTTCACGCAGGATGTCTTCGACGCGGGTCAGGTTTTCCCGCGTGTCGCTCAGGCGGTTGGCCGTCTCGCGCCGGCGCTCCTTGAACTTGGACACACCCGCCGCTTCTTCGAGGAACAGGCGCAGCTCTTCGGGTTTGGACTCGATGATGCGGCTGATCGTGCCCTGGCCGATGATGGCGTAGGCGCGCGGACCCAGGCCGGTGCCCAAAAACACGTCCTGCACGTCGCGGCGGCGCACCGGCTGGTTGTTGATGTAATAGCTCGACGTGCCATCGCGCGTCAGCACGCGCTTGACGGCAATCTCGGCAAACTGGCCCCACTGGCCGCCGGCCCGGTGGTCGGCGTTGTCAAACACCAGCTCCACGCTGGAGCGGCTGGCTGGCTTGCGGATGTTGGTGCCGTTGAAGATCACGTCCTGCATCGACTCGCCGCGCAACTCGGAGGCGCGGCTTTCTCCCAGCACCCAGCGCACCGCGTCCATGATGTTGGACTTGCCGCAACCGTTGGGCCCGACCACACCGACCAGCTGGCCTGGCAGCACAAAATTGGTCGGTTCGGCAAACGACTTGAACCCGGATAACTTGATCGAATTGAGACGCACGGCTGACCCTGTTTTCTTCTTGGTTCTTCGAAGCTAACTTGTTGATTTGTATAGCGCTTTT
>JBKJZS010000101.1:0-1820 GCA_046714915.1 Polaromonas sp.
CCTTGACCTCGGAGCCGGGAAAAGCCGAGCCGATGTTTTTCTTGATGGCTTCCGCCGTCGGCTCGCCAATCAGCATGCCGTAGTTGCGGCGGATGTAGTTGATGATGGCTTCGTCAAACCGGTCGCCACCGACACGCACGCTGCCCTTGTAGACCATGCCGCCGAGCGAGATGACTCCGACCTCGGTGGTGCCGCCTCCGATATCGACCACCATGGAGCCGCTGGCTTCTGACACGGGCAAACCGGCACCAATGGCCGCAGCCATGGGCTCTTCAATGAGGAACACATCACGGGCACCGGCGCCCAAGGCGCTTTCACGGATGGCGCGGCGCTCAACCTGGGTCGAGCCGCAGGGCACACAAATGATGATGCGCGGGCTGGGCTTGAAGAAGCTGCGCGGGTGCACCATTTTGATGAACTGCTTGAGCATCTGCTCGGTCACCGTGAAGTCAGCAATCACACCGTCTTTCATGGGCCGGATAGCTTCGATGTTGCCCGGAACCTTGCCCAGCATGGCTTTGGCTTCATGGCCCACAGCCTGAATGGTTTTCCGGCCCTGCGGGCCGCCTTCGTGGCGGATCGCAACGACCGAAGGCTCGTCCAGCACAATGCCGCGGTCGCGTACAAAAATGAGCGTGTTGGCGGTGCCGAGGTCGATCGCCAGATCGGTAGAAACGTACCGACGGAATGCTTCAAACATATTCAGAAGTCCGGTTGGGGCATGAGCAAACTTCGTTGCTCTATCGCCTTTTATGATTATTCAATGAGAGGGGCGAAAATGAAGGGGGCGATATGGGGTGTTTACTTGATTCCAGAGCTTAAATAGCGCCTAAAGCGTGCATCCAACCGTGATTTCACACCAAAGGCGGGATAATACCGCATCGCCTGTGAATCAAGGCCTGACACGCGACCCATTATTTTACCTTTACACCTGGTTTCAGCTTCAGTTTTATCACCATGGCATTGACATCCGAAGACATTGCTCGCGTCGCCAACCTGGCCCGGCTGGAGCTGCGCCCCGACGAGACCGAGCGTACGCTTCGCCAGCTCAACGGTTTTTTTGCCCTCGTGGCACAAATGGACGCCGTCAACACCGACGGTGTGGAGCCGCTGGCACACCCCGCTGCAGTGCTGGGCCAGGTCGCCCTGCGCCTGCGCGAGGACATCGCGAGCGAGCCGAACCAGCGCGATGAAAGCCAGGTCAGCGCCCCCGCCGTCGAACGCGGACTTTTTCTTGTGCCAAAGGTGATCGAATGAGCGCCGTCTTGAGCACTGATCTGCATGATCTTGGCGTGGCCGAACTGGCCGCCCAGCTCGCCGCCGGCAAGGTCTCCAGCGTTGAAGCGACCCAGCATTTTCTGGCACGCATCCGGCAAAACGAAAGCCTGGGCGCGTTTCTGGCAACCGACCCGGACGTGTCCCTCGCGCAGGCCCGCGCCGCTGATGCGCGGCTGGCCGCAGGCGAACGCACGCCGCTGCTGGGCGTGCCGCTGGCGCACAAAGATGTGTTCGTCACACGTGACTTCCCGACCACCGCCGGCTCGAAAATGCTGGAGAACTACCGCAGCCCGTTCGACGCGACCGTCGTCAGCAAACTGGCGGGCGCGGGCATGGTCACCCTCGGCAAGCTCAATTGCGACGAGTTCGCGATGGGTTCGGGCAACGACAACAGCGCCTACCGGCCCGTGCAAAACCCCTGGGACAACAGCCGTGTGCCGGGCGGCTCGTCGGGCGGCTCGGCGGCGGCTGTGGCTGCGCGGCTGGTGCCGTCGGCGACCGGCACCGACACCGGCGGCTCTATCCGCCAGCCTGCCGCGCTG
>JBKJZS010000102.1:0-2764 GCA_046714915.1 Polaromonas sp.
AGCCGAGCTTGCGCACCGCCAGGATGTCCAGGGGCGCCTGCAACGCGCGGGCCACCTCGAAGCCGACGGCAACGCCGCCGCGCGGCAGGGCCAGCACCAGCAGGCCGGCCCGGCCGCGGTAGGGCTCCAGCTTGCCGGCCAGCACCTGCCCTGCGTGGCGCCGGTCGCGAAAGGGAAAATTCACGGCAACCATGCTGTGTATTGCCTTGAAGTCAGGTGGCTGAGGAACCAGGAGCAGGCCAGTTGCGCGACCTGCTCCAGCGCGCCCGCTTCTTCGAACAGGTGCGTCGCGCCCGGCACCAGGGCCAGGCGCTTTTCGCAGCGCAGCTGGGCGTGGGCCTGCTCGTTGAGTTCGACCACCGGGTGGTCGGCCGCGCCGACGATGAGCAGTGTGGGCGCTGTGATGGCGGCCAGGGCCACCGGCCCGGCCAGGTCCGGCCGGCCGCCGCGCGAGACCACGGCCGCGATCTGGTCGCCCAGCCGGGCCGCCGCAATGAGCGCGGCCGCGCTGCCGGTGCTGGCGCCGAAATAACCGATCGCGGCATGCTGCAATTCGGGTTGGGCAGCGGCCCAGACGGTGGCGTCCTGCATCCGTCGGGTCAGCAAGGAGATGTCGAAGCGGTGCTCACGCGTGTTCAGGTCGGTCTGCTCTTCCTGCGCGGTCAGCAGGTCGAACAGCAGGGTGGCGATGCCGACGTGTTGAAGGTGCTGGGCCACCTGCCGGTTGCGGGCACTGTGGCGCCCGCTGCCGCTGCCGTGCGCGAACAGCACCAAGCCCCTGAACCCGGGGGGCAACACCAAGTCTCCGTAGAGCGAAGCGTCGCCGACGGGAATACGGACTTCGCGAGGGGCCAGGGCCGTGTTAACGCTAGGCATGATGTTCACCTCACAAACACACAGGTTGAAGGTGCAGGCGTGCCGTGTCTGTCAGACGGGATTGTTGTTGATGTAGGACAGCGCCCAGAGGGTGTTTTTTGATAAAAAAGTGCCTTTAGCCCATATTTGATAAGCGCAATACGCTATCAAACGAGGAGCAATGCTCACCGCCCCTACAGGTTTTCAGGGGCTGGCGCAATCCCTTCACAGCCAGCGCGGACCAGCGCCGGGGGCCGGGCTGGCGCTCAGGCCAGGTCTTCATGAAGGCACAAGTAGTTGCCTTCGGTGTCCTTGAACCAGGCAGCCTTTTCCGAACCCAGGACGCAGACGTGGTTGACCGTCTTGAGATTGGGGAAGTCGTAGTCCTCGAACACCACGCCCCTGGTCTTGAGATCGTTGACGGCGGCGACGATATCCGGCACCTGGAAACTCACCGCAGTGTGGTCGGCCTTGGTGCCGCCTTCCTTGGGAAACAGCGCCAGGTTGGCGCCGCCCGCGCAGATGTAGACAAATTTGCCGTCGGGCTTCTGACCATCCGGTTTCAGTCCGAGTTTGTTCTCGTAGAAATCCCTTGCCCGTGACATGTCGACAATAGGCAGGATGGTGGTGAGCGGAGCGTTGGTGAGCATGGTGGTCTCGATCAGGAAATGGTAGATGAGCGGTGATGCGGCTCGTGACAAGCATCGACAACCTTGTCAGCAGGGTGGAGAATTGACCATGCCAGGCCTGAGCGGCGTGAGACAGCACTACCAAGAAGAGGTGGCGGTTTCCTACAGCTCGGCGTTTTCAAAAGACAGAAGATGATTTCCCATTCAGGGTTAGTTGATGAAATGTTTGCAATTTCCATCGTGCCGGACCAGGCGACAAGCGATTCGATTCAACAAAGGAGAAACTTATGGCGAAATGCGACGCATGCGGAAATGAGTACGACAAATCTTTTCAGGTGATGGCGCTGGGTAAAACCTATACCTTTGACAGCTTCGAGTGCGCAATTCATGCGCTCGCGCCGACCTGCGTGCATTGCGGCGTGCGCATCATAGGCCACGGTCTGGAGAAGAGCGGACGGATGTTCTGCTGCGATCACTGCGCAGAGAAGGAGGGTGTGACAGAACTGCGCGACCGCTCGTGAGTGGCGATTTCTTTTTTACCAAGGAGATGGACATGCATACGCTTAAGGAAGTGATGAGCCGGGATGTGCAGGTGAGCAGCCCGGACGACACGATCATGGAAGTCGCGCAACAAATGCGCGAGGGTAATTTCGGCATGATGCCTGTGGGAGAAAACGATCGCATGATTGGAGCGATATCGGATCGCGATATTGCGATCCGCGTCGTCGCCGACGGCAAGGATCCGCGCACCACCAAGGTGCGCGAAGTCATGTCCGACGGCATCGTTTGGGCTTACGAGGATGATTCCGTGGACGATGCGGCCAAGCTCATGAGCGAGCACCAGATCCGGCGCTTGCCGATCTTGAATGCCGACAAGCGGCTCGTGGGAATCGTGGCACTCGGAGATTTCGCCGTTGAGAGCGCCGATATCGAAGCCGCCGGTGAAGCACTTTCGGAAATTTCGAAACCCTCCTGATTCAAGCCGGATGCGTGTGCCTCAATGCAGACACCCGCATCGACCGAGAAGCCACTGTGCTGGTAGGCCAGCATCTCTTTGGCATCACAACGCTCGATCAGGCCCCGCCCGACAAGGCGCGCAGGATGCGTCGACGCAGGTCAGCCTGCGCCTGGGCCACGACAGTCTCGTCGACTCCACGGGCCGGGTGAAAAGTGACGCCCGGCGGGGAGGATTTGGCATCGGCATCGGCATCGGCATCGCCCGCCACCACCTCAAACACCCCATCGACCACGCAGGCATGGAAGTGCACATGCTCATTCAG
>JBKJZS010000103.1:0-2780 GCA_046714915.1 Polaromonas sp.
CACGTGTTTGGCGGGCCACTCTGCCTGAGCACGATCGAGGTCTGGAAGGGCCGCGCAGATGAATGCCGCGCCAATGACTTTGATACCGTGTCTCCGGTTCATATTCATGGGTGTCTCCTGAAAAAAATTGTGCGGGGCGTTGCAGCCGCGCTGCTGTAGGGGCATGGGCGTCATCCAAGTCGCCATCCAAGCTAACGGTCCAGATCCGGCAAGTATCGCACCGCCAGTACGCCCGGGATGGATCGGATATGGTCCAGCACCGCGTCAGAGACCGGGCTTTCGACATCGACCAGCGTGTAGGCCATGTCGCCGCGCGATTTGTTGACCATGTTGTGGATGTTGAGGCCGGCCTGCGCCATGGCGGTGGAGATCTGCCCCAGCATGTTGGGCACATTGGCGTTGGCAATCGCCACGCGGTAAGCCGATTCGCGCGCCATGGACACCGCGGGAAAGTTGACCGCATGGGCCACGTTGCCGTGCTCCAGGTAGTCGCGCAGCTGGTCGATCACCATGATGGCGCAGTTTTCTTCGGCTTCGCGGGTGGACGCGCCCAAATGCGGCAGCGCAATCACGTGTTTGTGGCGGTTGATGGCGGCGGCGGGGAAGTCGCAGACATACCAGCCCAGCTGTTTCGCGTCCAGCGCGGCCAGCACCGCGCTTTCGTTAACCACGCCCTCGCGCGAGAAGTTGAGCAGCACCGCGCCCGAACGCATCAATTTGAGGTTGTCAGCGTTGACCAGGTCGCGTGTGGCATCGACCAGCGGCACGTGCAGCGTCACGAAATTGGCATTCTTCAGCACGTCGGTCACGCTGGCCGCTTTCCGGACCTGCGCCGGCAGGCTCCAGGCCGCATCGACGGTGATGTCGGGGTCGTAACCGAGCACCTGCATGCCCAGCTTGATGGCCGCATCGGCCACCAGGCAACCGACTTTGCCCAGGCCCACAATGCCCAGCGTTTGGCCGGCCAACTCAAAGCCGGCGAAATTTTTCTTGCCTTCTTCCACCGCCTTGTCCATGTCCGGCAGGCCGGCGTCCAGGCTGGCGACAAAACGCAGCGCCGGTGCGACATTGCGCGCGGCCAGCAGCATGCCGGTCAGCACCAGCTCCTTCACGGCGTTCGCGTTGGCGCCCGGCGCATTGAATACCGGCACGCCGCGCGCGCTCATGGCCGGAACCGGAATATTGTTGGTACCGGCCCCGGCGCGGGCGATGGCCTGCACGCTGTCGGGCAGGGTCATCGCATGCATATCGGCCGAACGCACCAGTACGGCGTCCGGCCGGGCCAGGTCCTTGCTGGTGGTGTAACGCTGGGCTGGCAGGTGCTTGAGGCCACTGGCGGAAATCTGGTTGAGTACCAGCACCTCGAAGCGCCGACCCGGCAGGCCGGAGGGTTCAGCCATGGCTGGCCTCAAATTCCTTCATGTAGGCCACCAGGGCCTGCACACCTTCAACGGGCATCGCGTTGTAGATCGAGGCACGCATGCCGCCGACCGAGCGGTGCCCCTTGAGCTGCACCATGCCGCGTGCCTGTGCCCCCTTCAGAAAGGCCTCGTCCAGCGTTTCGTTGCTCAGCTTGAAGGGCACGTTCATCAGCGAGCGGTCTTCGCGCGCCACCGGATTGGCGTAAAACGCGGTCGCGTCCAGGTAGTCGTACAACAGCGCCGCCTTGCTGCGGTTGTGCGCCTCCATGGCTTGGAGGCCGCCAAGCGCCTTGAGGTGTTTGAACACCAGGCCGGCAATGTAGATCGCGTAGGTCGGCGGCGTGTTGTACATCGAGTCGTTGTCGGCCTGCTGCTGGTAGTCAAACACAAACGGGGTCTGCGGCATCGCGTGGCCGATCAAATCGTCGCGCACGATCACCAGCGTCAGTCCCGAGGGGCCGATGTTTTTCTGAGCGCCGGCATAAATCAGGCCGTAGCGGCTGACATCGACCGGTCGCGACAGCAGGTTGGACGACATATCGGCCACCAGGGGCACCGCGCCGGTGTTGGGGGTCCAGTGGTATTCGACACCGCCAATGGTTTCGTTTGAGCAGATGTGCACATAAGCCGCGTCGGGGTCGAGCTTCCAGGTCTCGAACTTGGGGACGCTGGTAAAACCCGTGGTTTCGGCGCTGGCGGCGACATTGACCTTGCAGAAGTTCCTGGCTTCCTTGATGGTTTTTTTCATCCACTCGCCGGTGTTGATGAAGTCTGCGCCAGCATGGCCGCGCAGCAGGTTCATCGGAACGAAAGCGTTTTGTCCCAGCCCGCCGCCCTGCAGAAACAGCACCTTGTAGTTGGCCGGAATGGCCAGCAACTCGCGCAAATCCGCCTCGGCCTGGGCGTGAATGGCAATGAACTCCTTGCCCCGGTGGCTCATCTCCATCACCGACATGCCGGAGCCGTTCCAGTCCAGCATTTCGGCGGCGGCCTGGCGCAGCACCGGTTCGGGAAGAGTCGCCGGGCCGGCGCTGAAATTGAAAACGCGTGTCATGGAGAGGACTTTCTAAGGGGAGGGAGTCGGTCTGGCGACCCGGCCGGGGCGCCAGCACGCACAGCATACAAGAAAGTTCCGCCACAACCACCGCAACCGCCATATAGGCCGTGCCCAGCAGGGACCGCGGCAAAGACTCATACGCGGAGATAGTAGCCACAACTGCCGCGTACACGAAAAAACTCGTCCGTGTGAATCGGCAGGACTTCAGGAAGGCTCGCAGTGAGTCCATCTGGCCGATGAAAACTACCTGGAGCAAGCAGCAGGCAACGCACGGCAGCGCGTCGGCGTGCGGCACGTTGCGC
>JBKJZS010000104.1:0-14513 GCA_046714915.1 Polaromonas sp.
TCTCAACACCGGCGCCAACAGCTACAGAATTAGTAGCAGAAGCCGCACCTGCTGCACCTCCTGCACTTGCCGCGGCGGTGGTGGTGGCGGCTCCGGCCCCTGTTGCACCCGCACCGGTGATTGCCGCCCCTGTGGCTGCTGCACCGGCAGCTCGTGCGTTGCCAAAAGTCCAGTCCTACGAACTGCCGCTGCAAGACCTGGCCCAGGTGGCCAATGCTTCCGGTCTGCAATGGGTCAACTCGGACGCCGGAAAAATCGCAGAAACACGCGCTGCGATGGCCGCCGAACCCACGCCGATTCACGCCCCGCGCGTGCGCCCGCCAGCGCCCCCGCTCGACGCAAGTCCCCTGGTGCTGGTGGAAACCAAACGCGACCTGCGCGACATGAAGCTGCCTTTTGAGCACACTCCACCCGTAGCGGCAGCGGAGGAACGCACGGAGTAGGCGCGCCAAAGTGACAGCCCGGCGGATCCATTCCGCTTCGGCCGGCCACTTCAAGATCAGAGGCAGCTTTCGGGCTGCCTTTTTTGGTCCTTCATCCAGCCAAGAAGAAAACCTATAAAAGACGCGATTCCACCGCAGCAGCAGGCTGGGCCGCCTGCAAGCGCTGGTATTTCTGCCACAGTGTTTCCCGACTTTCAATAAAGGCAGGGTTGATGGGAATGCAGGCCACTGGACAAACCTGCACACACTGCGGCTCGTCGAAATGCCCGACACACTCAGTACAGCGGTGCGGGTCAATTTCGTAAATTTCCTTGCCCAGGTAAATGGCCTGATTTGGGCATTCGGGCTCGCACACGTCGCAGTTAATGCATTCGTCGGTGATCAGCAAAGCCATGCTCAGACGCCTTTCTGCGCACCCGTGCCATGCGCCTGCCCGAGTGCAGCGGCTACGCCGGCGCTGACCATTTGGTTCACATCGCCACCCAGCTTGCTGATCTCCCGCACCAGCGTACTGCTAATGCATTGCAAAGGGGCGTCGGGCAATAAAAACACCGTTTCAACCTGGGGCCGCAGCTTGCGGTTCATGGCCGCCATCTGGGCTTCGTAGTCAAAGTCGGTCAGGTTACGGATGCCGCGCACGACGGCGACCGCCTGCTGTACGGCACAAAAATCCATGATCAGGCCGTCAAAGGGCAGCACGCTGACATTGGCGATGCCCTGGGTTTCGTGCTGAACTTGCCGCAGGCGCGCGTCCAGGCTGAAAAGGGTCTTTTTGTGGTGCGCCACCGCGACCCCAATGATCAGCTGGTCAAACAGACCCGCCGCGCGACGCACAAGGTCTTCATGGCCCAGCGTGAAGGGGTCAAACGTGCCGGAATAAATCGCAATACGGGAGCGTGTGGCCATCAGCCAATTATGCCCGCCTCCCCGCAACGCCCGGTGTCCCTGCCACTTGCAGGGCTACGCGAGCTCAGGTCAACCCGCCCTTTCGCACCAGCAGATGAAAATGAACCGCGCCAGCCTTGCCGCTGCGATGGACCTGCAACCCGTAATCGGCGAGTGCCTCGTCGCCCCAGGTCGTGGGCGCCTCCAGATACACATAACCGGCATTAGCCACCACCTGCGCAGCCGCTTTCAGCGCAGGCTCGAAAAGCGGTGCATCAAAAGGCGGGTCCAGCAGCACCAGCTGCAGACTGCCGGGCGCCTGCCGCCTGAGCAGCGCAATGCCGTCGCCACGCTCTATCTTCACCATGCCCGCCTGCAGCTTGAGCTGCAGCGCTTTAAGCTGGGCCACCAGGCCGGCGTCCTGCTCGCACAGCAACACCTCAGTGGCGCCGCGCGACGCCGCTTCAAAACCGAGCGCACCGGTGCCGGCAAACACGTCAATACAGTGCCAGCCGGTCAGGTCCTGGCCCAGCCAGTTGAACAGGGTTTCACGCACCCGGTCGGGGGTGGGGCGCAAGCCCGGCCGGTTAGGCACCGGCAGTTTGCTGCGTTTGTACTGGCCGCCGATGATGCGGATTTCGCCGGGTGGCACAGACTTGCGAGCCACGACCTTGCCAGATTTCGGGCCCGGACCGGGCTTGGTCGGGGACTTGCCGGCGACGGGGACGGGAACGGGAACGGGGGTGTACTTCACGGCGCCGCTCCAACAATCACTGTCAGCATTTTTTCGGGCTGCAGCTTGCGCGCAAACGCGGCTTTGATGTCAGCGGCGCTGACCTTGGCGATCTGCGAGGTCCAGCTGTCCAGGTAGTCCAGCGGCAAGTCGTTCCAGGCGATGTTGGACAGGTTGCCCAGCAGTTTGCGGTTGCTGTCGATCAACAACGGAAAACCGCCGACCAGGTTGTCTTTGGCGGCCTTGAGTTCAGCATCAAGCGGGCCTTCGGCGACAAATCGCGCAAGCACCTGCTGGGCCACCTCGATGGCCTGCGCTGCCTGGTCGGGTCGTGTTTGAAGTCCCACAGCGAAAGCACCGGCATGCCGGCCCGGCGAAAACCCGCTGGAGACGCTGTAACTCAAGCCTCTTTTTTCCCGCACCTCTTCAGTCAGGCGCGAGACAAACCCGCCTCCACCCAGAATGTAGTTGCCGACCGTCAGCGCAAAAAAGTCGGGGTCACTGCGTTTGAAGCCAGGCTGGCCGATCACGACATGGGCCTGCGCCGAGTCAAAGGGGATGCGCACCACCTGAGCTCGCTCCAGAGGCGCCACTTCCGGCACCGCCGGCAGGGACGGTGCAGTCGCGCAGTCGGTTAACGGCAAACGCGACAGCAAGCCAGTCGCGAGCGCGTCGGCCTGTACACGCGTGAGCGCGCCCACAAGACTGATGCGGGCATTGCAGCGGGTAATTTGTGCCGCATGAAAAGCCCGCATGTCGGCCACGCTGATGCGGTCCAGCGTGGCTTCGCTGACTTCATGGCCGTAAGGATGCTTGCCGTACACAGTTTTCCCAAACTCGCGGGCCAGCACGCTGGCTGGCCGCGTGTAGGACTCTTTCAGCTGGGCCACCAGCCGCTGCCGGTCGCGCTGCCAGACATCGGCCGGAAACGCCGGTTCGGCCATCTGCCGGGCGGCCAGCTGCACGGCCTGATTCAGCAAGTCCGGCTCAGTCAGGCTGCGCAGTGAAAAACTGAAACGGTCGGTTCCGGCAGAGGCGCCAAACTGCGCACCCAAATCGGCCCAGGCTTCACCCAGCGCGTTTTCATCGAGTGCGCCCGCGCCGGCGCGCGCAGCAACCCCCTTTGACAGCAATGCGGCCGTGACACCGGCCAGGCCGGCCTGATCGGCCGCCACACGCCGGCTGCCGGCGTCGAAATCGAGCTGCACATCGACCATTGCAATCGCCGGACTTTCGACCAGATAAACTTTCGCGCCGCTGGCCTGTGTCCAGTGCTGCACGGGGATGGCCGCGAAAGAAAAAGTTTGATAAAAAAGGCCTGCAGTCCATAGCAAACAAGCGCAGACAGCTCTCTTTTTGATAGTACTTTTCATATCAAGTCCTGAAAAAATCAAGGGTGAAAAAAGACAGCGGATGCCGTCTCAATGCCTGAGCGGCGCAGCCGGCGCGCGTGGCCGACGATTCGGGTCGGGCGGCTGCGGCAGCAAGGTGGCAATGGTCAGCAGGTCGTCGCCAAAATAACGTGCGGCCACGGCCTGGACTTCTGCGCTGCTGATGGTGCGCAGTTGGGCAATCAGGCGCGTATCCGCATCCAGCGGCAAACTATTGATCCAGTACGAACCCAGTTCGCGGGCCTGGCTGAACACGGCATCGAGCTTGTAGGTTTCGCTGGCCACCCACTGGGTTTTGACCCGTCTTAACTCGGCCTCGCTGACGCCCTCGCGGGCGACCAACGCCACCTGCTGGCGCAAGGCATCGGCCACCTGACTCGCGGTTTTTCCGTCGGCGGGCACGCCGTCGAGCGTGAAAACCTGGGGGCCGCGACCTATCAAGCCGTTGGATGCGCCCGCACTGTCGGCCAGGCGGTCATCGCCTTGGGTCAAGGCGCGGTCCAGCCGCGCGCCGCTATAGCCGTCAAGCACGGCCGCCAGCACCGTGAGCGCCAGTGCATCGCGATTGAATGCATCGCTGCTGCTCTGCAACGCATCCGGAGAGCGCAAGCCCGGCACCTTGAACGACAGGCTCACATAGGCCTGGCTGGCAGGGGCTTTAAAGTCAAGCCGGCGCAGACCGGTTTGGGCCGGCTCCAAGCGCGGCTTCCGCGGCGGCACCGCGCCCGCCGCAATGCGGCCGTAGTATTTTTCGGCCAGCCGCCGCACTTGAGCCACATCGACATCACCGGCTACCACCACCGCTGCGTTGGCGGGCACATACCAGCGCCGGTAAAAATCGCGCGCGTCCGCGGGGGTCATGGCGTCCAGGTCACTCATCCAGCCGACCACGGGCCGCCGATAGGGCGAGGCGATGAAGGTCATGGCATTGGCGGTTTCATACATCAGCGCGCGCGGCGAGTCTTCGGTGCGCAAGCGGCGCTCTTCCTTGACTACTTCGATTTCCCGTTTGAACTCGTCGTCAGCCCATTCATTGCGGGCAAAGCGGTCGGCCTCCAGGCGCATCACGTCTTCGAGCTTGTCCGACGGGATTTGCTGGTGGTAGCCGGTGGCATCCCGGCTGGTGAAGGCGTTCTCACGCCCGCCCAGCGCAGCGACGCGGCGCGAAAACTCGCCCGGCTTCATGTCAGGCGTGCCCTTGAACAGCATGTGCTCCAGCACGTGAGCCACGCCGGTCGTTCCGTCAACCTCGTCCATGGAGCCGACCCGAACCCACAACATGTGAGCCACGGTAGGGGCACGCCGGTCGGTCTTGACGATGAGCGTCATGCCGTTGGCGAGCTGGAACTGGGTCACTGTCGCAGTGACAGCCTGAGCGCCGGTAGCCACGGTCTGGGCCAAGGAAGGGGCTGTCAAAAAAAAGCTGAGCGCCAATGGCAGACATGCCTTGCGCGGAGGTGCGAAACGTCGAATAAATAGCCTCATGAAATACTGCCCGCTCTGTTTCATAGAATAGTGTGACTCCAAAGCACATCCAATGTTCAGTTTCTTCAAGAAAAAAAAACCTGTTGCCGCACCGCCTCCCGCGCCAGCAGCGCCATCGGCCCCCCTCCTCCCCGACAACGCAGCACCGGCTACGGCCCCTGGGGCGGCACCTCGACCCGCGGTGACACCCGTCGCCAGCGGCGGGCTGATTGGCAGCGCGCTGGTCACACCGATTGAAATTCCCCTGCCCGGCGCAGCACCGGCCAGCCGCGAGAGTTGGGTTAGCAAACTCAGGTCGGGCCTGCACAAAACCAGCGCGAGCATTTCAGGCGTCTTTACCGGCAACCGCATTGACGATGCGTTGTATGAAGACCTGGAGTCGGCACTGCTCATGGCCGACACCGGCGTCAGCGCCACCACCTACCTGCTCGACGAGGTCAGGCAGCGGGTCAAAGACAGCGGTGTCACCCATCCGGTGGCCGTCAAAAACATACTCACCGACGCGCTCACGCAGCTGCTCAAACCGCTGGAGCAGGCCTTGGTGATCGGTGAGTACAAGCCGACCGTCATCATGGTGGCCGGTGTCAACGGCGCCGGCAAAACCACGTCCATCGGCAAGCTGACCCGGCATCTGGCCAACGAAGGTGCGTCGGTGCTTCTGGCCGCAGCCGACACCTTTCGCGCCGCGGCGCGCGAGCAACTGGAGGTCTGGGCCGAGAGAAACACGGTAGAGATCGTCAGTCAGGAAGGCGGCGATCCGGCTGCAGTGAGCTTCGATGCCGTCAGCGCTGGCAAGGCACGCGGCAAGGACGTGGTGCTGGTTGACACCGCCGGGCGCCTGCCGACACAGCTGCATTTGATGGAAGAGCTGCGCAAGATCAAACGGGTGGTCAGCAAGGCCGACGCCACAGCGCCGCACGAGGTGCTGCTGGTCATCGACGGCAACACCGGCCAAAATGCTTTGAGCCAGGTCAAGGCTTTTGACGAAGCGCTGCAGTTGACTGGCCTGATCGTCACCAAGCTGGACGGCACCGCCAAGGGCGGCGTACTGGCGGCCATTGCGCTGTGGTCGCGCGAGCGCGCCAAAACAGCGCCGGACCTGCGGCCCGTGCCGGTTTATTTCATCGGTGTCGGCGAAAAACTCGAGGACCTGGAAACCTTCAGCGCCAGAGAGTTTGCGCAGGCATTGCTGGCCTAGTACTGCAACCCGAAAATATCGAAGCATGAAAGCGCGTCTTCGCACCCCCGGCGGCGTTGCAACCCTTCGAAGGCGGCCAGCCTTCGGTACGGCTTGCGCCTGCGGGCCGCCGTAATGCCCGGATATGAAGGTGGCCGCCAGCGCAATCACCAGGCACACCAGCACCCCGGGGAAATACGAAACCAGCCTGGCGCGCCAGCGGCCTGTCACAGCGCTAGCCCTCCCGGTCAGACTCATGACTTTTTCGACAGCACGCTAACGTAGTCGTGCGCCTGCGTGTTGATGGTCGAGACCCGGTACTCCACCGGTTTGTCGCCAAAGGTCAGCGCCAGCCGATGCACTTCCATGACCGGGGCGCCGGCCGGGACGGCCAATATCCGCGCCACAGGCTTGCCCGCCGCCACAGCGCGGGCACGCTCCTGCGCCCGCAGCACGGTGATGCCGAAGTCGGTCTGGTAAAGCGCGTAAACCGTGCTGGGCCGTTCGACAAAACGTTTTTCTGTGAGATGCCGGAACAGCACCGCAGACAGCACCAGCCGGTCGTGCACCACCACACGCCCACGCAGTGCGAGCTTGTTTTCTACTCTGAATACAGGATCGCCCGACTTGATCCGCAAGGCCCGGGCTTCGGCTTCATCCGCCTTGTCACGCGCAAATCCGATGCAGGCGATCTCCGGATACTCCTGCTCCCGCGGTGTATCGTCGTCCGGGTCCCAGCGCGGCTCCACGTGAAAAAACTGAAACAAGAAACGGGCGCTGTTGTGTGGCGCCACATACGTGCCTTTACCCTGGCGCCGCACCAGCACATGTTCATGCACCAGCTCGTCAACCGCATGGCGCAAAGTGCCTATGCTCACCTGCAAGGCCTGCGCAAGCGTGGCTTCGCTGGGCAGGGGTTGACCCGGTCCATATTGGCCGGCTTCCATGATTTTTTGCAGTTCGCGTTTTACCTGTCGGTACAGCGGCAACGAATCAGCGTCGATCAGCGGCTTCAGGCGCCTGGGTTTGTTTATTGTTTCCACCGCGCTATTGGACCACCGCCGGATAAATTCGTACAGGTCATTTAGATGACCTGATTGACAAGGTTTGGCCTATCCCTAAACTGGCGATTCGATTTAACTTCGGAACTGTGGAAACCCAATGATTCATTTCGTATTACATGATGCCAAAGACACCGTGGCAGTCGTGGTGGTAGAAGGTGTGAAGTCGGGCATGGACATGACCGGTTGGATCATGGATGAAGACCGCATGATCACTGTGAAAGCGCGGCAGGACATACCAATCGGCCACAAAGTGGCGCTGAAGGACATGGCCCCGGGAGACACCGTCTGGAAGTACGGCATCGACATGGGCAAGGTCGTGGCCGACATCAAGGCTGGCCAGCACGCCCATGTGCACAACATCAAAACCAAACGCTGGTAAACGGCAAAACGCCGCCAGGCAGGCCTCGCGCGGCGCGGAATGTTCCCGCAGCTGGCTTTCAGCCCCACTGACCGCGCCATGCGCCATGCGCCAAGTCCGCATTAAACACATCAAGGACCCACTCATGTCAGTCATCAACAAAGACACCACCTTCCTCGGCTACCGCCGTGAAAACGGCCGCGTCGGTGTACGTAACCACGTCATCATTCTTCCGCTGGACGATTTGTCCAACGCAGCCGCCGAAGCGGTAGCCCACAACATCAAGGGCGCGATGGCGATTCCGCATCCCTATGGCCGGCTGCAGTTTGGCGCCGACCTGGAGTTGCACTTTCGCACGCTCATCGGCGCCGGTTGCAATCCCAACGTGGCGGCCGTTGTCGTCATCGGTATCGAAGACAGCTGGACCAAAAAAGTAGTGGACGGTATCGCTACGACCGGCAAGCCGGTGGTGGGTTTTGGCATTGAAGGCCATGGCGATCACGACACCATCATGCGCGCCTCCAAGGCCGCACGCGACTACGTGCAGTGGGCCAGTGAAAAGCAGCGCGAGGCCTGCGGCATTTCAGAATTGTGGGTTTCCACCAAATGCGGCGAGTCCGACACCACCTCCGGCTGCGGCGCCAACCCGACGGTCGGCAACGCCTTCGACAAACTGCATCCGCTGGGCAACTACCTGTGCTTCGGCGAAACCACGGAGCTCACCGGTGGTGAAAAAATTGTCGCTGATCGCTGCGCCAGCGACGCGATTAGAGACCAGTTCATGTTCATGTTCAACCGTTACCAGGCCGTGATTGATCGGCACAAGACCAGCGACCTGTCGGACTCGCAGCCGACCAAAGGCAACATCGCCGGCGGCCTGACCACCATCGAAGAAAAAGCCCTGGGTAACATCCAGAAAATTGGCAAAAAATGCACCGTGGACGGCGTCATCGACAAGGCAGAGATGCCAACGCATCCCGGTCTGTGGTTCATGGACTCGTCCAGCGCCGCTGCCGAAATGGTGACCCTCTGCGCCGCATCGGGTTATGCGCTGCACTTCTTCCCCACCGGCCAGGGCAATGTGATTGGGAACGCGATCGTTCCCGTTATCAAGATCTGCTCCAACCCGCGCACCGTGCGGCTGATGAGTGAGCACATTGACGTGGACACCTCCGGGCTGCTGCAGCGCGAGATCACGCTGGACCAGGCCGGCGACCAGCTGCTGGAAAACATGTTGCGTACCGCCAATGGGCGTCTGACGGCGGCCGAAGCGCTGGGCCACCGCGAGTTTGTGCTGACCCGCTTGTTTGAATCTGCGTAGTGATGTTGGCCCCCACGCTTGTCGCTTCGCGTACTACGCTGCCCCCGAAAAACGTACTCCATAGCTGGTGTGAAAACTCAACAATTGGAGATCGAAGACGACTGTTTTAAGGCTGGTTACGTTCTGTATACCCAGTCTGGACTGAACGACGCGCAAAACAAGGGTGCTGGTCAGGATGCCAGCCAGCTGTCCCTGGGCGTGCGACTATTGGCAAGACTGGCAATGGAGAACGGGCAATGAAAGTCAGAACACACGATGAGGCTATGGCCGAGGTGTACCGGGAAGACCCCGCATACGCGCTTCAATTACTGAACAGCATTCTTGAAGACGGTGATCAAGCTGAATTGTTGGCGGTGCTTCGTCAGCTGGCAAAGGCGTTTGGTGGCGTGCAAGCCGTTGCTGACAAGGCACATCTCAACCCCACTCAGATTTATCGAACGCTCTCTCCGGATGGCAACCCTGCCCTCAGCAGCTTTCTAGCCATACTGGATGCGATGGGCATGCGTTTGGCCGTTGCCCCGAAACATCCAGCTCCAAATTGATGCGCCTTTTCGCGGTTAAAGTGACCGGGCTCCAACAAAACAAGCAACTTATGACGTCCGCCACCACCCGCACCCACCTGAAACCCGCCGACTACCTGAAGAAAATCCTGACCGCCCGTGTCTATGACGTGGCGGTGGAATCTGGCCTGGAGCCGGCGAAAAATCTCAGCCGACGCGTGCACAACACCGTGCTGCTGAAGCGCGAGGACCAGCAGCCGGTGTTCAGTTTCAAACTGCGCGGCGCCTACAACAAGATGGTGCATTTAAGCGCAGCGCAGCTCAAAAAAGGCGTGATTTGCGCCTCGGCCGGCAACCATGCGCAGGGGGTGGCGCTGGGCGCGCGCAAGCTCGGCACCCGCGCGGTGATCGTGATGCCGGTGACCACGCCGCAGGTCAAGGTCGATGCCGTGAAGGCCCTTGGGGGCGAGGTGATTTTGCACGGCGACAGTTATTCGGACGCGCATCTGCATGCGGTGGCACTGGAGAAAAAAAGCGGGCTGACCTTTGTGCATCCGTTTGACGACCCGGACGTGATTGCCGGCCAGGGCACGATTGCGATGGAAATCCTGCGCCAGATCCAGACTATTGGCACAGGCTCGCTCGACGCGGTGTTTGTCGCCATTGGCGGTGGCGGTCTGATTTCTGGCGTGGCCAATTACATCAAGGCGGTGCGGCCCGAGGTCAAAGTCATTGGCGTGCAGATGCGCGATTCCAACGCGATGGCGCTGTCGGTCGAGGCGGGTCGCCGCGTCACTTTGTCCGATGTGGGCTTGTTCGCGGACGGCACGGCCGTCAAGCTGGTCGGCGCGGAAACCTTTCGCATCAGCCGCGAACTGGTCGACGAGTTCATCACGGTGGACACCGATGCCGTCTGTGCCGCCATCAAGGATGTGTTTATTGACACGCGCAGCATTGTCGAGCCCTCCGGGGCGATGAGCGTGGCCGCCATCAAGCAATATGTGGCCACCCACAAGACCAAAGGCCAGACCTACGCCGCCATTCTGTGCGGCGCGAACATGAATTTTGACCGGCTGCGTTTTGTCGCCGAACGGGCAGAAGTGGGCGAGGAGCGGGAGGCCCTGTTTGCAGTGACGATTCCCGAGGAACGCGGCAGCTTCCGGCGCTTTTGCGAGTTGATCGGCGAGCTGCCGGGCGGCCCGCGCAGCGTGACCGAGTTCAACTACCGCATCAGCGATGCCAGACAGGCCCATGTGTTCGTTGGCCTGACCACCCGCGGCAAAGGCGAAAGCACCAAAATAGCCCATAACTTCAGCAAACACGGTTTCAAGTCGCTCGACCTGACCCACGACGAACTGGCCAAAGAACATATCCGCCACATGGTGGGCGGGCACAGTGCGCTGTCAAAAGATGAACGCTTGCTGCGTTTTGTGTTTCCCGAGCGGCCCGGCGCGCTGATGAAATTTTTGTCGACCATGAAGCCGGGCTGGAACATCAGCCTGTTTCACTACCGCAACCAGGGCGCAGACTACGGGCGCATTCTGGTCGGGCTGCAGGTGCCCAAGGCCGACAACAAGGCCTTCAAGTTCTTTCTCGACACCCTGGGCTACCCGCATGTGGAAGAAACCGACAACCCGGTCTACCGGCTTTTCCTGCAAGTCGAGCCGGGACAATCGGCGCGCTGATATCATGTTGAGACAAGGTTTTCCATGACGAAAAATACCCTCCCGCGTCACGTCGGTTTCATTCCCGATGGAAATCGCCGCTGGGCCGTGAATCACGGTTTAGCCAAGGAAGCCGGCTATGCGCATGGTATCAACCCGGGGTTGCTGCTTTTCGAGAAATGTAAAGAATGCGGGATCCAGGAAGCATCCATTTACTGCTTTACCCAGGACAACACCAAGCGGCCTTCTATTCAGAAACAGGCATTCAGCGAGGCCTGCGTTGCATTCGCCTTTGAGATTGCACGCCGTGGAGCGGCGCTGCTTGTTGTCGGCGATGAGACCTCGACGCAATTCCCCGAGGTGTTAAAAGAATTCCGGCAGCGCCAGGGTGTCGGAATGAAGGTGAATCTGCTCGTCAACTATGGCTGGGAATGGGATCTGGCGGGCCTGAAAAACGGCGGCCTGCGTTCAGATGAAGTTTCCCGTCTGGATTTGATTGTTCGCTGGGGAGGAGGACGCCGATTGAGCGGTTTCCTCCCGGTGCAATCGGTTTATGCAGATTTCTATGTCAGGGATGAATATTGGCCAGATTTTGATATGCAGCATTTCGACCAGGCACTCGCCTGGTTTAAAACCCAGGACCAGACACTCGGCGGGTAATACAGTGGCCCCCGGTTCGAAGACAGGCGTCGGAAACGCGGGTTATGCCTCAACCTTGGAGCGCTTAATTTCCCGAATTCTGAGACGAGCGCTCCATCAACACCACAAGCCCGCTTCGGCGGGATTTGCTTTTGGGTGACAACGGATCTTCCTCAATCACGCGGCCGTGCCACCCCTGGCGCCCCATGCCATGACCACAACTAACATTTCACCGCCGCTGCCAGCGCTGACCCCGTCGTCGCTCTGTCCACGCTGTGGCGCCGCCTTTCGCTGCGGCTGTGTGGCCGGCGACGCCGAGTGCTGGTGCGTCAAGCTGCCCAATGTGATGCCGCTGCCTTCAACCACAGCCTCGGCGGCCGGGGACGCGGCACCCGCTTCGTGCTTTTGCCCCGCCTGCCTGCAGCAACCACTGACCCCCATGCCCCAGCCCGCGTTGCTGCCGGAGATTGAGACCATCAGCGACGCCGCGCTTCAGGCCCGGCTGCAACACAGGATCGACCACAAAACCAAACCGCGGGGTGCGCTCGGCCAACTGGAGCTGTTGGCACTGCAACTGGGTTTGATCCAGCGTAGCGAGACCATCATCTTTGAGGCCCCGCAGATGGTGGTGTTTGCCGCCGACCATGGCATTGCCTGTGAAGGTGTGTCGGCCTATCCGCAGTCGGTGACGGTGCAAATGGTGGGCAATATGCTGGCCGGCGGCGCCGCCATCAATGTGTTCGCGCGCCAGCACGGTTTTTCCCTGCACATCGTCGATGCGGGTGTGGCCGCCGAGCTGGCCGACCACCCACAGCTGCTGAAACGAAAAATCGCCGCAGGCACGCACAACCTGTGCGAAGGCCCGGCCATGTCGCTGGTGCAGGCCGGCGCGGCGCTGCAAGCCGGAATGGCCGTCGTGCAGGGCCTGCCAGGCAACGTGGTGGCCTTTGGCGATATGGGCATCGCCAACACCTCGGCCGCGGCGCTGCTGCTGGCCCGGCAGGCCCGCCTGCCGATCGCCGAGGTAGTCGGCCGCGGCACCGGGTTAGATGACGCGCAACTGGCCCACAAGCAGTCGGTGCTGGCCCGCGCCCTGGCCCGGCATGCAGGCGTCACAGACCCGCTGCCGTTGCTGGCCGCCCTGGGCGGCTTTGAAATTGCCATGATGGCCGGCGCCATGCTGCAGGCCGCCAGCGAACGCCGCGTGGTGCTGGTCGACGGCTTTATTGCCGGAGCGGCAGCCCTGGTGGCGCATGCGCTGGCGCCGGCGGTCCGGGACTACCTGGTGTTTTGCCACCGCTCGGCCGAACGAGGCCACCAGCTGCTGTTGGCGCATCTGGACGCCACACCGTTGCTGGACCTGAACATGCGCCTGGGCGAAGGCACCGGCGCCTTGCTGGCCTGGCCGCTGCTGCAGTCTGCTGCGCTTTTCATGGCGGAAATGGCCAGCTTTGATTCGGCCGGGGTCAGCGGGAAAGCGGGGACGTAACAGTCCATGACCGGTTCAGTGACGCCCCTGCGCCTGGTTTGTCATCCCGGACTCGATCCGGGATCCATGCCGCCTATACCGACAGATGTAGTGATCCAGCATGGATTGCGGGACAAGCCCGCAATGACAGCTAAACGCCGTTGCCATTGCATATTCATGCAATCGCCGCAAGTCAGTCGTACTGCCTCATGATCCAGTTTTTGCGCCACTACCTGCTGGCTGTCCAGTTTTTCACCCGCATCCCGGTGACCGGACGGCTCGCCGACTGGGTCGGCTACAGTCCGGCCCTGTTGCGTGCCAGCGCCGCCCATTTTCCCGGGATCGGCTGGCTGGTGGGTGCCGTCGCTGGCGGCGTGTATGCCTTGCTGCTGGCGCTGCTGCCCGCCACAGCGTTCACGCCGCTGGTGGCTGCCGCGCTGTCGACGGTGGCCACGGTGCTGCTGACTGGCGGCTTTCACGAGGACGGTCTGGCCGATGTGGCCGACGGACTTGGCGGCGGCGCTGAGCGCGACCGCGCGCTGGAGATCATGAAGGACTCGCGTGTGGGCGCGTTTGGTGCGCTGGCGCTGGCGCTGGCGCTGCTGTGCAAGGTCGCGCTCCTGGCCCTGCTCGGCTCGGCCGAAAGCACGCTGCCCGGTCTGGAAGACGCTCCGCCGGACGCTCCTTTTGACGGCTGGCGGGTCGCCGCCGCGCTGTTTGCCGCACATGTGGTCTCGCGCGCTTTGCCGCTGTTGCTGATTCGCCGGCTGCCGCATGTCGGCGATGCAGCAGGCTCCAAGTCGAAGCCCCTGGCCGATCAGATCACTCTGGCCAGCCTGGGGGTTGCCTTTTTGTGGTGTTTTATGGCCGTGGCCCTTGCTATTTATGCGCTGGAAGCTATCAATTTAATAGTGGCCTGCAGTTTTGCGGTGCTTGCCCTGCTGGGAATGGGGCGAATGTTCACGCGCCGTTTGCAGGGCTTTACCGGCGACTGCCTGGGCGCGACGCAACAGGTCTGCGAGATCGCTTTTTATCTCGGGCTGGCAGTCAGTCTGTGACCCCCACGTTCGCCTCCCTGCGTGCAGCTCTCTGCCCCTCGGGGGAGCTGATTTTCCTTGGGGCGGCCCGGCGGGAAAGCTGGCCCCCACGCTTGTCGCTTCGCGTACTTCGCTGCCCCCCGAGGGGGCTGATTTTCCTGGGGGCGGCCCGGCGGAAACTTGCCTTTCTTTTCGCGCGGCCCGGGCCGTTTCCAGGATGACTCTCTGGCTGGTACGCCCCGCCGCCCGATTTTGTCTTCGTAAGCGGGGCCGATGCCGCGGGAAGTCGTGCCGATCTTGCGCTCGCCGCGCCGCGCCTCGCTGAGCACGTCGAGCTCACGGTGATAC
>JBKJZS010000105.1:0-8462 GCA_046714915.1 Polaromonas sp.
TCTCGTTTCTGTCGCGGCAGGACCTGTCGGAGCGGGACCAGAAGGCGGCCAAGGAATCCTTCGAGTCGTTCAAGGAACTGTCGGCCCGCTTCCCGGATTCGCGCTACACGCCGGATGCGAAGGCCCGTATGACCTACATCGTCAATTCGCTGGCCCAGTATGAAGTACATGTTGCCCGTTATTACTACGCCCGTGGCGCCTACATTTCAGCGATCAACCGCGCGCAAACCGCGATTACCGACTACCGCGATGTGCCGGTGCTGGAAGATGCGATTTTTATTTTGTACAAATCTTACGACGCGTTGGGCATGACCCAGCTGCGCGACGACACCAAGCGCGTGATGGAACAAACCTACCCCCACAGCGAATACCTCTCCAAAGGCTTCAGGTCGGTCAATACGCCCTGGTACAGGTTCTGGTAAGCAGATCCAGCCTGTCGTTCAGCTCTGCCTCGGACGCCAGGCGCTGCATCGCCGGCAGCGCTCGCAGCAGGCGCTTGCCGTAACCCATAGAGGCCAGCCGGCTGTCGCACACAACCAGCACCCCCTGATCGGTTTCACGACGTATCAGCCGTCCCGCCCCCTGCTTCAAGGCGACCGCCGCTTCCGGCAGAAAATAGTCGTTGAAAGCGCTCTTGCCCGCCGACTCCAGAAGCCGCGACTTAGCTTCCACCATGGGGTCGTTCGGCGGCGGAAAAGGCAGCTTGTCGATAATCACCAGCTGCAGCGCGTCGCCCGGCACGTCGATGCCCTCCCAGAATGAAGCAGATGCCACCAGTACGCAACCACGCCCACCCCCATCACCGGCCTGGCGAAATCGTTCAATCAGGATCCGCTTCGGCATCGCGCCCTGCACCAGAACCTCAATTTCGGCCGGGTTTTCAAAAGCCGCCTGCAGCGCCTCGCCGATGGCACGTAAAGCCCGCAGCGTCGTGGTCAGCACCATGGTACGGCCACCCAATCGACGCGCCCAACCAGCCGCTGACGCAGCCACGGCCGCCGTGTGAACGGGATCACCCGGTTTGGGAAAGTTCCGCGGTACGTAGAAGGCAGCCTGGCGCGCGTAGTCGAAAGGGCTGCCCACGCGCAGCACCGTGGCTTCGGTCAAACCACAGGGCTGGGTGAACCAGCTCAGTTTCTCGTCATCACCCAAGGTAGCCGATGTAAAGACCCATGACTTGGCCGCAGCCTTGTCGTCCGCGAAAACTTTGGCCTGGATGGTCTGGGCAATATCCAATGGGGACTCCACCAGCCGCAGCTGCGTGCCCACGTCCAGCCAGCGGACACCGCCGGGCTCAGGGGAACCGGTGAAAGCCTGGGCGCGTTCCGCCAGTTCAGCGGCGCGTTCGTAGAGGCGCACGAAGTCGGGCGCAATTTCACTGACGGTGTTCAAGGCTTCGCAAGCCTGTGCCAAAGACGCGCAGACATCCGCCAGCGCAGCGGCCCAGGCATTGGCGTCCAGGCCTTCCGGCGCCGGATCGGTCCAGCGCAGCTTGCTGCCGGGATAGGCTTTGCCCACACACAGGCGCAACTCGCGGGCGGCATGTTCAGTCGCTGCGGCCAAGGTCTGCCAGTCAAGCAGGCCGCGCGCCAGCTGCAAACCGGTGCCCAACATGTCGCGCGAAAAATCAAACAATTGCCCGGTCGACAGGTTTTTCCCCAAAAACTGCACGCCGGTTTCATTGAGCTGGTGCGCCTCGTCAAAAATGGCGATGCGCACCGTCGGCAGCAGTTCGGCCACGCCGGATTCGCGGACCGCCAGGTCGGCAAAAAACAGGTGGTGATTGATGACCACCACATCCGCCGCCAAAGCCTCGCGGCGGGCGTGATTGACATGGCAGGCGCGAAACTGTGGACATGGGGAACCGAGGCAGTTTTCCCGCGTCGAGGTCACCCAGGGGATCACCGGCGATCTTTCGTCCAGACCGGGAAGTTCCGCCAAATCACCCGTTCTGGTCACTCGCGCCCACTCTTCCACTTTGGCCAAGGCACGCAGCGAACTGCGCTCCGGAAAAGCGGCGTCATGGCGGGCCATCGCCATCCGGTGCAAACAAAGATAGCTGCCGCGCCCTTTGAGTAGCGCGGTACTGACCGGCACACCCAAGGCTTTGACCAGGGTTGGCAAGTCCCGTCCGAACAACTGGTCCTGGAGAGCTTTGGTGGCCGTGGACAGCAGCACACGTTCGCCACTTAGCAGTGCCGGCACCAGATAGGAAAAGGTTTTGCCAACCCCCGTGCTGGCCTCCACCACTAGCGGGTAAGCGCCTTCAATGGCGCGCGCCACGGCCAGCGCCATCTCGGTCTGACCGCTCCGGGGAATGAAGTGTTCGGTTGCGCGGGACAACACGCCTTTGGCGGAAAAGGCCGCCAGAACTTGGGTCTCCAGGTTCATCAGGCAGGTTCAGGCGGGTCTAGGGACAGTTGGAGCTGGGATATTTGGTCACGCAGGGACAAACGGCGCTTTTTCAGGCGCCTGAGCATCAACTCGTCAATCGGAATGGCATGCGAAGTGATGTCCACCAAGGCGTTGAGGTCGGCATGTTCGATTTTGAGATCAATCAGGCGACGCTCGGGGGAGTGCAAGTTTAGGTCCAAGGTTTTTATCCGGGCGGGCTGCTTCATCTGATAATACGTTGATTACGGAGATAAATCGAGCCCACATGACTCGACCCATTGAAGATGTCCAAAGGCTATCGAATCACAGCATCAACCGGTATCCACAAAGGAGACCGCGACTACCAGCAAGATCAAGTGGCCATGCTCAGCCATTCGCGCAGCGCCGGCTGCATACTCGGTATCGTCGCGGATGGCATGGGCGGAAGAAGTGGCGGACGCAAGGCTTCTAACCAGGTCATGATGACCGCCAAGCAACTGTTTGAACGCTATTCGCCCGACGCTGATGATGCGGCCGCCATGCTCAAGCAACTGGTTGAAGAAGCACATACGGTGATCAAACTCACGGCCATTTCTGCCGAGCAGGAACCGCACAGCACACTGGCCGCGTTTTTGATCAGCCCTGGCGGTGACTGCCACTGGGTGCACACTGGAGATTCACGTATTTACCATTTCCAGGGCGCCAAACTGATCACGCGGACCATAGACCACTCGTTTGTTCAGACGCTGGTCGATAAAGGCGAAATCACGGAAGAGGAAGCCAATAGCCACCCACAGTCCAATATCCTGATGGGCTGTCTGGGCACCGAACAAATGCCGACTATCAGCCAGCATTTCATACCGCAGCTGCGACCGGGCGATACGCTGATTGCCTGTAGCGACGGGGTCTGGCACTACTTCAGTCCGAATGAAATGGGCTCTGCACTGTCCATGCTTTCACCGCGCGAAGCCAGTGAGTTTTTGATCCAGAAAGCCAGGTCACGCGCCCATGGCGGTGGCGACAACCTGTCACTGGTCATCGTCAAGCTCGAAGCCTTGGCTTGAGTCAGTCAGGTGCTACCAGGGGCTTGGCAGCAGGCTTGGTCTGCTCCCGCCGCTTTTTCTCGCGGCTGGCCTTTCTCTCTGCCACTTCACGCTGCTTCTCATTGTATTTTTGAACTTCTTCGGCAACTGCCGCCTGCTTCGCCGCACGGGCCTGAGATCTCTCCTGCGACCCCTTCATCTTGGTCGCCGCATCGGCGGCATTCAGGGTTTCGTTGTGCTTCAGGTCGATTCGCTCCTCGGATTTTTTGCGCAACCGTCCTTCGCGCTCCCGCACATCTTCCAATGCTTTGGCGCGGCGCTCAGCCGCCCGCTGCTGCACCTCGGGCGAGGATTTTTCTTCTGTCTTGCGGATTTGTTCAGCCGCTTTTTGCTTGCGCTTCGCGTCATTGAGCGCGATCTCTTGCTGCCGCAACTCAGCCATCGCCTCACGCCGTTTGGGTTTGATTGCGTTGAGACAATGATTAACAGCGAACCTTTTGTAACAAGCGGCCTCTTCGGCGTCAAAACTCGCGGCCAGCGCAACGCGCTGCGCATTGATGCGTTCTCTCTCGGGGTCGGCGGCGGCCGAGGCGAGATCCTCACCGGCCTGACCGCTTGCGGAAAAACTGATGGCTGAAATCAGCAACAAAAGAAATAAATTTTTCATGTCAGTGTCGTATCCACATTCCTGCGCTCCAGCGTCAGAAACTCTGCAGACTGCATTTCATTGAGCCTTGAAACCGTCCGGGGAAACTCATGGGCCAATGGCCCTTCGGTGTACAACGCCTCAGGGGCCACTTCTGCCGACATGATGAGCTTGACGCGCCGGTCGTAAAGAACATCGACCAGCCAGGTGAAGCGCCGCGCTTCTGAGGCCATTCGCACCGGCATATGGGGTACATCGCTGAGCAGCACCGTATGGAACTGGCTTGCTATCTCCAGGTAGTCATTTTGCGAACGCGGCCCGCCACACAGGGTTTTGAAATCGAACCACACGACGCCGCCAGCTTTGCGTCGGGCGTGGATTTTCCGCGCCTCGATATGCAGCACCGGCGACTCGTCGTGGGATTCCGCCAAGCGCTGAAAAGTTTCCCGCATCTCGGCATCGGCCTGCGGCCCCAGCGGCGTGTGGTAGAGCTTGACCTGCTCCAGCGTGCGCTGGCGGTAATCGGTCCCGTTGTCGACGCTTAAAACTTCCAGCTCCGCCTTGAGCAGGTTTATCGCCGGAAAAATGCGGTCGCGGTGCAGGCCATTCGGGTACAGATCGTCAGGATGAAAATTGGAGGTGGTCACAAATCCCACCCCATTGTCGAACAGGGCCGCGAGCAGGCGATGCAGAATCATCGCGTCGGTGATGTCGGCCACGTGAAACTCGTCAAAACAGATCAGCCGGTAACGCTTGGAAATCCGTTTTCCGAGTTCGTCGAGCGGGTTGACCGTGCCCTGCAGGTCGCGCAATTCGCGGTGGACTTCGCGCATGAACTCGTGGAAATGCAGGCGGGTCTTGCGTTTCAGTGGAACTGCGTTGTAAAAGCAGTCCATCAAAAAACTTTTGCCGCGCCCCACCCCGCCATGCATGTAGACACCGAGCGGTATGTCGGGCCGGTTGATGAGTTTTTTCAGCGGGTTGGAGCGCTTTTCCTTGAACGCGGCCCATTCGCGCGCGCAACGGTCTAGCGCCTCCACGGCACGAAGCTGCGCGGGGTCGCTCTGGTAATCGCGCGCAGCGAGCTCAGCCTGGTACTGATCGAAGACTGACGTCACGTCAGCCGCCGCCGGGCCGCCCCAAGGCGGATGGGCCCTCTTGGGGGGCAGCGACCCACACGCAGTGGGGGGAGCGTGGGGGCCGACATCGTTCAGAAATTCAAGGTCCGCTTGTCAACGGCCAAGGCCGCTTCCTTGGTGGCTTCACTGAGCGACGGATGGGCGTGGCAGATTCTTGCAATGTCTTCTGCGCTGGCGCGGAACTCCATCGCCACCACACATTCGGCGATCAGTTCGCTGGCCATGGGTCCAACAATGTGCACGCCCAGGATTTCATCGGTAACGGCATCGGCCAGCATTTTCACCATGCCGGTGGTGTCGCCCAATGCCCGCGCCCGCCCGTTGGCCATGAAGGGGAAGGTGCCGGCCTTGTAGGCACGCCCTGCCGCCTTCAGCTGCTCTTCGGTCTGGCCGACCCAGGCAATCTCGGGGTTGGTGTAAATCACCCAGGGAATGGTGTTGAAGTTGACATGGCCGTGCTGGCCCGCGATGCGTTCAGCCACCGCAACGCCCTCTTCTTCGGCCTTGTGCGCCAGCATGGGGCCGCGCACCACGTCGCCGACAGCCCAGACATTGGCCAGGTTGGTCTTGCACTCTTCGTCGACCTCAATGGCGCCGTGCTCGTCGAGCTTCAGGCCCACCGTTTCAGGTGCCAAGCCGGTGGTGTTGGCAACCCGGCCAATCGAGACAATCAGCTTGTCGACTTCCAGCGTCTGCGCCTGGCCTTTGGCATTGGTGTAAGCCACCGACACGCCTTTTTTACCCGATTTGACATCGCCAACCTTGACCCCCAGTTCGATCTTCAAGCCCTGCTTGACAAACGCTTTGTGAGCTTCCTTGGCGATCTGTTGATCGACCGCGCCCAGGAACACGGGCAAGCCTTCCAGAACCGTGACTTCGGCCCCCAGACGGCGCCAGACCGAACCCATCTCCAGGCCAATCACGCCCGATCCGATCAGGCCAAGCTTCTGGGGCACGGTGCCAATGCGCAGAGCACCATCGTTGGACAGAATGTTTTCTTCATCAAAAGGTGCGCTGGGCAAAGCACGCGCATTGGAGCCGGTGGCCACGATGACGTGCTTGCCGGAGATCGTTTCTTCGGCAGTACCTGTGACCTTGATGTCGTAGGCCCCTTCCTTGGCAGCCGCAAACGCGCCCCGGCCATGGAAGAAGGTGACCTTGTTCTTCTTGAACAGGTAGACGATGCCGTCGTTGTTCTGCTTGACGACGGTGTCCTTGCGGCCCAGCATCGTCGCCACATCCAGGCTCAGGCCCTTGACCTCGATGCCATGCTCCGAAAAATGCTTGCCGGCATGTTCGTAATGCTCCGATGACTGCAGCAAAGCCTTGGACGGAATGCAGCCGATATTGGTGCAAGTGCCGCCCAGGGCCGGGCCTCCCTTGGCATTTTTCCACTCGTCGATGCAGGCCACGTTGAAACCCAGCTGCGCTGCACGGATGGCTGCGATGTAGCCGCCCGGGCCACCGCCAATGACGATCACGTCAAATTGTTTGGACATGCGCGGCTCCTTAGATGTCGAACAGCAAGCGAGCCGGATCTTCCAGCGCTTCCTTCATCGCCACCAGCCCCAGAACGGCTTCGCGGCCATCCACGATACGGTGGTCGTAACTCATCGCCAGGTAGTTCATTGGACGCACAACAATCTGGCCGTTTTCAACCACGGCGCGGTCTTTGGTCGCATGAACGCCCAAAATCGCGGACTGCGGTGGGTTGATGATGGGCGTGGACAGCATCGAGCCGAACACGCCGCCGTTGGAGATAGAGAAGGTGCCGCCAGACATTTCTTCAATGCCCAACTTGCCGTCACGCGCCTTGGCGCCATATTCGGAAATTTTCTTTTCGATGTCTGCAAAGCTCATCTGATCGGCATTACGCAGGATGGGAACCACCAGGCCCCGCGGTGAGCCGACGGCGATGCCGATATCGAAGTAGCCGTGGTAAACAATGTCATTGCCGTCCACCGAGGCGTTAAGCAGCGGAAATTTTTTCAGGGCATGCACGGCCGCCTTGACGAAAAAACTCATGAAGCCGATCTTCACGCCATGCTCTTTTTCGAACTTTTCCTGGAAACGTTTGCGCATTTCAATCACCGGCGCCATGTTGACCTCATTGAAGGTGGTCAGGATGGCATTGGTCGATTGCGACTGCAGCAGGCGCTCGGCAATGCGGGCGCGCAGGCGGCTCATCGGCACGCGCTGCTCGGGACGCTCGCCCAGATCGCTGGATCTTCCAAGCACCGCCACTTGAGGCAAATAACTGGTCGGAGCCCCCGTAGATATTGCACTACCAGCTACTGATTTAGGAGCAGGTGCGGAACCTGCGGAGATCGCGACCAGCACATCGCCCTTGGTGACGCGCCCGTCTTTGCCGGTCCCGGAAACTGAGCCGGAAGCCAGCTGGTTATCGGCCATTAACTTGGCGGCGGCCGGCATGGCGACACCGGCCATGGCGCCACCGGCAGTCGCGGGGACTGCCGTCGGAGAAGCTGCTGCTGGCGCGAACGCCGCCACCGCGGACGCAGCAGCAGAGACCTTGCCCTCGGTGTCGATTCTCGCAATCAGCTGTTCTGCCATGACGGTGCCACCATCGGCAACCAGGATCTCAGTCAGAACGCCAGCCGCAGGCGCCGGCACTTCAAGAACCACTTTGTCGGTTTCGATCTCGATCACGATTTCATCGATCGCCACCGAATCGCCAACCTTTTTTTTCCACTGCAGCATGGTGGCTTCGGCGACGGATTCGGACAGCTGGGGGACTTTGACTTCTACGATAGCCATTTGAATTCTTTCGGTATGTAAGTTCTAGGTGGGCGCGCCAAGGGGCGCGGCCTTCTTTTCTTATTTGTTCAGAACAAAGCCCTTGAGCTTGCCGAATGCGCCGTCTACCAGCGCTTTTTGCTGTTCCTGGTGCAGGTACGAATACCCGGAGGCCGGCGAAGCCGAGGCGGCACGGCCTGAGTAACCGAGCTTCTGGCCTTCAAGCATGTTCTCGTGGATGTAATGCTGCACAAAGAACCAGGCGCCCTGGTTTTGCGGCTCGTCCTGGCACCACACCAGATCGGTGACATTCGGGTACTTTTTCAGCTCGGTCGCAAACGCCTTGTGCGGGAAGGGATAGAGCTGCTCAACGCGCAAAATCACGACATCGTCAAAACCCTTTTACTCGCGCTTCTTGACAAGGTCGTAATAGCCCTTGCCCGAACAGGCGCCGACACGCTTGACCTTGTCGGCCTTGAGGTCCTTGTTTTCTGGAATGATGGT
>JBKJZS010000106.1:0-1543 GCA_046714915.1 Polaromonas sp.
CCGATGGTGATGGCGCTTGACTTTGGCATGGCCAAGGAGTCGGTCGCGATCTGGTTTGGCATTATGGTGCTCATGACCGTGGGTTTCGGCCTGATTGCGCCCCCGGTCGGATTGAATGTCTACATCGTCAACGGGCTGGCCAAAAATGTGCCTATGGGCGAGACCTACAGGGGGGTGGTGCCGTTTCTGATCAGCGACGTCATCCGCACCGTGCTCTTCTTGTTCTTCCCCATCATTCCACTGTGGTTGGTGGGGTTTATCAAGTGAACTTTCTCGTGCGTGATCTTGCTTTTGCACCGCCTACGGGTAAGCACTGAAGACCGCAAATGGCTTTGACCGTTAATTTCAGCAAACAGGAGACTTTCACCATGATTCAACGTCGCACACTTCTGAAATCCGGCGCAGCCGCCGCGCTGGGCGCACCCGCCCTCAGCGGCCTGGCCCAGCAGGTGGTCACGCTCAAATTTCACACTTTCATGTCGCCGCAATCCAATGTGTGGCTGTCAATGCACAAACCCTGGATGGAAAAAGTCGAGAAGGAATCCGGTGGCCGCATCAAATTTGAAGCTTTTCCCGCCATGCAGCTGGGCGGCACGCCGGTGCAGCTTTACGACCAGGTCAAGGACGGCGTGGTCGATGTCGTGTGGACGTTGCCGGGCAACACCGCCGGCCGCTTTCCGCGCATCGAGGTCTTTGAGCTGCCCTTCATGATGTCCAACGCGGAAGCCACCTCGAAAGCCTACTGGGAATATGCGCAGACCATGGCCCCGGACGAGTTCAAGGACACGCAGGTGATTGCGCTCCAAGTGCATGGCCCCGGCGTGATTCATACCGTCGACAAGCCGATCAAATCCATCAATGACATGCGCGGCCTCAAGCTCCGCGCACCGACACGCCAGGTCACCAAACTAATGGGTGTGCTGGGCGCGACGCCGGTGGGCATGCCGCTGCCGCAAATTCCCGATGCGTTGAGCAAGGGCACGATCAATGGCTGCGTGATTCCCTGGGAAGTGGTGCCGTCGGTCAAGGTCAACGAACTCACCAAATTCCACGCCGAGTTTGATCCCGCTGGTGGCAGCTTGTACACCACGACCTTTGTGATGGCGATGAACAAGGCCAAGTACAACGCGCTGCCGCCGGACCTGAAGAAAGTCATCGACAACAACTCCGGCATGGCCACTTCCGCCTGGTTGGGAAAAACACAGCAAGGCAACGACGGTATTGGCCGCAAGTCTGCCAGTGATCGTGGCAACACCATCTACACGGTCAGTCCCGTCGAGGCGCAGGAGTTCCGCCGCAAATCGCGCACGGTCGAAGTCGAATGGGTCGAGGACATGAACAAAAAGGGCTTTGACGGCAAAAAAATGCTGGACACAGCGCGCAGCCTGATCGAGAAACACACCAAAACCACCAAGGCCTGAGCTTCTGGCGAGCGCACGTTGCGACTTCCAAAAAACCGGGCGCACGCTCGGTTTTTTATGACTTTTAGACATCTAGCCCTTATTTCACGGGCGCAGACAGCTATTACTTTAATAGCTAGTAC
>JBKJZS010000107.1:0-15811 GCA_046714915.1 Polaromonas sp.
CCGCTTTTTTGCGCTGCGCCAGCTCAGGCTGCAGGAAGCCGACGAGCTGGATACCGAGCTCGGCAAGCGCGACTTCGGCAACTGGCTGCACACCTTGCTGAAGATTTTCCATGAGGCCTTAAAAGCAGCGCCGACCCCCGACCTGCGAGTGCGGCTAACCCTGATTAACGTAGCGGCCGACCAGGCCGCCCGGGCTTTGGGTCTGAGCGACAGCGAGTTTTTACCCTTTGCCGCGAGCTGGCCGCGGGTGCGTGAAGCTTATCTGGACTGGTTAATGACGCATGAGGCCGAGGGCGCGGTGTTTGAAGCGGCCGAAGTTGCCAAAGAAGTGGCGCTGGGGCCGCTGACGCTGATCGGCAAGATCGACCGCATCGACCGGCTCGCCGACGGCAGCACCCTGGTGATCGATTACAAAACCGAAAACCGCGCGACCACCACCGAACGCCTGAAGCAGCCGCAGGAAGACACGCAGCTGGCTTTTTATGCCGGCTTGCTGGACGACGACACCCTTGCAGCCGCTTATGTGAACCTCGGCGAAAAGGAAGCGACGCGGACTTATGAACAGCCGGACATCGTGGCACTGCGCGACGAGCTGCTGGACAGCATCTTGACCGACATGGCACGTATCGCCGGTGGCGTCCCGCTGCCGGCGCTCGGCGAAGGCAAGGCCTGCGAATACTGCGCCGCGCGTGGCCTGTGCCGCAAAGACTTCTGGAAAGAATGATGCCCCCACGTTTGTCCACTTCGTGTAACTCTCTGCCCCCCGAGGGGGCTGGCCTTGCTCGGGGCGGCCCTTCGCTGCGGCCGCGCCTGCTTTCTATCGGAGTTCTCCGATGAAAGCAGCCTACGAACACAACGGTCAGCCAGTTTCCGCCGAAGCTTTTTACGCCATTGCCTGTGACCCACGCCGCAGCGTGGCGGTCGAGGCTTGCGCCGGCGCCGGCAAAACCTGGATGCTGGTCTCGCGCATTGTGCGGGCGCTGCTGGCCGGTGCGCAGCCGCACGAGATCCTGGCAATCACCTTCACCAAACGCGCCGCCGGCGAGATGCGCGAGCGGCTCTACGAATGGCTGGAGCAGTTTGCGCATGCCGATGACGCGACCCTGGCGCGGGAGCTCGCGATGCGCGGTTTCTCATACAAAAACGGCCCGCAGACCCCGCCGGACGGGAGCGAGCAGCTATCAAATTTATACCAACGCATTCTTGCCACGGGCCGCGCCGTGCAGATACGCACCTTCCACAGCTGGTTTGCCGCCTTGCAGCGCAGCGCGCCGATGGCGCTGTTGCAGCAGCAGGGCTTGCCGCTCAACTACGAATTGCTGGAAGACGATGCGCCGGCCAAGGCGCTGGTCTGGCGGCGCTTTTATGCCGCGCTGGTGGCGCAGCCAGCGCTGAAGGCCGACTTCGAGGCGGTGGTGCTGGCGCATGGGCGTTTCCAGACCGACAAGGCCCTGCAGGCCGCGCTCGACAAACGCACCGAATTTGCCCTGGCCGACGCGGCCGGGGTGGTCGATGTGTCGGTCAATCATTTCACCGCGCAGTTCACCGAGTTCGGCGGGCTCGACGAACCCGAGGAGCTGCTGAGCAGCAACCGTTTTCACCGGCAGACGCTGCGCGACGCCGCCGTGGCCCTGGGTCGCGCGAACGCGCCCAGCTTTGCCGCCAAGGGGGTGGCGCTGGAGAAAGCGCTGACAGCCGGCAACCCGCAGGATGCCTTTGCTGCCTTGCTGACGGAGAAGGGCACGCCGCGCAAATTCGGTGAAAAAATTGCGGGCATTGAATTGATCCGCATTGCGCAAGACCTGGTGCAGCGCGTGCTGGCCGCGCGCCAGCAGCACGATGCCTGGCTCTACCAGCAACGTTTGGCGCGGCTGACGCGGCTGCTGATCGCCGAGTTCACGGCGCTCAAGCACGAGCGCGGCTGGGTCGACATGAATGACATCGAGCGTGCCGCGCTGGCGCTGCTCGGCGACGAAGTGCTGTCGGGCTGGGTGCAGGAGCGGCTGGACGCGCGCATCCGGCACTTGCTGATCGACGAATTCCAGGACACCAACCCGCTGCAGTGGCAGGCGCTGTGGTCCTGGCTCAGCGCGTATGGCGGCGCCGGCAACGCGCCGAGCGTGTTTATCGTCGGCGACCCCAAGCAAAGCATTTACCGCTTCCGGCGCGCCGAGCCGCAGGTGTTCAGGGCGGCGCAGGCTTTTGTGGCCGATCCCGACGGACTGGACGGCGAACTGCTCAGCTGCGACCACACGCGGCGCAACGCCCGGCAGGTGATCACCAGCGTCAACGCGGCGATGGGCGCGGCGGGCGACAACGACGGCTACGATGGTTTTCGGGCGCACACGACCGAGTCCCATGAAGAAGGCTCGGTCGGCCGCCTGGCGCCGATTCCGCGCACCAAGGATCTTGACGCAGACGCGTCCGGAGAACTGGGCGCCTGGCGCGACAGCCTGACGACGCCGCGCGAAGTGCCGGAAGAAACGCTGCGCACGCTCGAAGCGCGCCAGGCGGCTGCATGGATATCACAGCAAGTGGCCAAGGGATTGCAACCCGCCGACATCATGGTCCTGTCCCGCAAACGCGCCGGCCTGCTGCCGCTGCAGGACGAGCTGCGTGCGCTGCACATTCCGGCGCTGGTTGGCGAAAAAACCGGGCTGATCGATTGCTGCGAGGTGCTCGATATCGTCGCGTTGCTGGATGTGCTGGTCTCACCGCAGCACGATTTATCGCTGGCTCGCGCGCTGAAGTCGCCGCTGTTCGGGCTGGGCGACGAAGCGCTGGTGCAGATCGCGCTGCAGCGCGCCGAGTTGGGCGGGTCGTGGTTTGAGGTGCTACAAAAATCAGAGCAGCTAGCGCCCGCCATCCAAGGGCTGGGGCCAATTTTGATGAAGCACAAAGGCTGGCTCGACAGCCTGCCGCCGCACGACGCGCTGCAGGCGATCTACCACCAAGGCGACGTGTGGGCGCGTTTTGCTGCCGCTGCGCCGGCCGCGCAGCGCGCCAGCGTGCTGGCCAACCTGCGTGCGCTGCTGGCCGTCGCCCTGCGGCTTGATGGCGGTCGTTACGCCACGCCGTATGCCTTTGTGCGTGCCCTCAAGGCCGGCGGCCTGCAGGCACCCGCCACGGTCAGCAGCCAGGCGGTGCGGCTGCTGACCATTCATGGCGCCAAGGGGCTGGAAGCCGAAGCCGTGCTGCTGCTGGACACCGACACGCTGGAGCGCAATGCCGACAGCATGGGGGTGCTGGTCGACTGGCCCGGCGAAGCCGCCGCACCGCACAAGTTTGTGTTTCTGGTCAGCGAAAGCCGGCCACCCGCCTGCGCGCTGGAGACGCTGGCGATCGAGCAGGCCGCACGCCAGCGCGAAGAACTCAACGCGCTGTATGTGGCGCTGACCCGCGCCCGCCATACCTTGGTGCTGTCGTCGATCACGCCGCACCGCGAAACCTCGCAAAGCTGGTGGCGGCGCCTGGCCGGGCTGGTGGACGAGGTGCCCGCGCCGGCCGCACTGGCCTTGGCCGGCGGCCTGGCCCAGGCCCTCGATCACTTGCCGGAACTGCCTCTGGCCCCCGTCCTGCCTGCGCAAGCAGCTATTGACACAGGAGCGGACGAAGACTCGGATCTGGCCCGCACCGGCAAAGCCATGCACCGGCTGCTGGAGCGGGGCGCCTGGGCCGAGCCGCAGGTACGCGCCGTTGTGCGCGAGTTTCGCCTGAGCCCGGCGCAAGGCCAGGACGCCGCGGCGATGGCGCAGCGCATTCTGGCCGGCGCGGGCGCCTGGGCCTGGGACGCGGGCGTGGTCGGCTGGCAGGGCAATGAGGTCGAGCTGGTCCACGAGGGCCAGACTTTGCGGCTGGACCGGCTGGTACAGCGCAAAGATACCGGACACGAGGGCCATTGGTGGGTGCTCGATTACAAGTCCCGCAGCGCACCGCAGGACCACCCGGAGCTGGTTGCCAGGATGCGTAGCTACCGGGCCGCCGTCCAGGCGGCGTGCGGCGGACAAACGGTCAAGGCCGCATTTTTGACCCCCCAGGGGACAGTGGTTGAGCTTGTCTGAGGGACTTGATCCGCCGCCAGCGACAAGGGCGCGAGAAAACGGTGTTTGTGCCGCCGAATGTGCCAGTCGTCTCTTTCAGGCCCGGCAAGGATGACGAGAAAGCCCTTGTCGTTCCGGGTGTCAAAGGGGTGATCACGGCGAAAGTCAAAGATGGCATGCCGACGGCCCTGCGCATGCGCGTGGGCCGCAACGGGTTCGCCCCGCCCCTGTAAATGCGAGGCGCGCAGGCTACCTGCGCGGAGCCTGCAATAATTGAGGCATTGCGCCAATTGGCCTGGAGTCTGCCCAGTCTGAAGATTTCAAGCCATTTTGCATTCCAGCCCTTTAAGTACGGGCGTTTACAGCTATCAAAAACAGAGCTAACCTGGAGCATCAGCAGACTCGTTCGCTGATTTTCGGTGGTCGGCTCACTTCCAGTGGGCGCCCTGTGCAGACGGATTTTTCCTTGAACGACTCCACATCACCTGTTAAACCGATTCGCGTTGCCGTCATAGGCGGCGGCCCCGCCGGCCTGATGGCCGCTGAAGTGCTGGCCGGTGCCGGCGTGGCCGGTCTGCAGGTGCAGGTCTACGACGCCATGCCTTCGGTAGGCCGCAAGTTTTTACTGGCCGGTAAAGGCGGGCTGAACCTCACGCATTCGGAGGCGGCCGAGCCGTTCATCAGCCGTTATGGCGAGCGCAGCGAGCAGCTGCGGCCGATGTTGGCTGGGTTTGGCCCGACGGAGCTGCGCGCCTGGGCCGAGGCGCTGGGGGTGGAGACCTTCGTTGGCAGCTCTGGCCGCGTCTTTCCCAAAGACATGAAAGCCGCGCCGCTGCTGCGCGCCTGGCTGCATCGGCTGCGTGCGGCCGGCGTACAGTTTTCGATGCGGCATCGCTGGTTGGGCTGGACCGAGGAGGGCACGCTGAAATTTTCAGCGCCCTCCGGCGAGGTGCGGGCGCAGGCCGAGGCGGTGGTGCTGGCGCTGGGCGGTGGAAGCTGGGCGCGTTTGGGCTCGGACGGCGCCTGGGTACCGCTGCTGGCAGGGCGCGGCTGGGCGATCGCACCGTTGCAGCCTTCCAACTGCGGTTTTGATGTGGCAGGACGGCCAGCCACTCTGGCAGCGCAGGGCACGGCCGAGCTGGTGGAGAGTCGTCGCGAATTTTTAAAAGAACTCATAGGCCAGGACCCAACGCCGCAACCGGGCTGGACCGAGCATTTTTCCAGCCGCTTTGCCGGCCAGCCCTTCAAGTCGGTCGCCATCCATTTGACCGACAGCCAGGGCCGCACCTTCAGTCGCAAGGGTGAGTTTGTCGCCACCGCCACCGGCGTGGAAGGCAGCCTGATCTACGCCGCCTCCAGCCTGCTGCGTGACGAAATCGCGGCCCACGGCAGTGCCACCTTTCTGCTCGACCTGCTACCCGGCAAGTCGCCGGAACAGGTGCTGGTTGAGGTGCGCCACCCGCGCGGCGCGCGTTCGCTGTCCAGCCACCTGAAAAGCCGCTTGGGCCTTGAAGGCATCAAGGCGGCCATGCTGCATGAGTTGCTGGGCAAGGAAGCGATGAACGACCCGGTGCAACTGGCCCACGCCATCAAGGCCTTGCCGGTGCGTGTGGTGGCCGCCCGGCCGATCGACGAGGCCATCAGCAGCGCTGGCGGGGTGATGTTTGAGGCGATGAATGGACAGCTGCAAATCCAGACGCCGGAAGGGATCAGCCCGCCGGTGTTTTGCGCCGGCGAAATGCTCGACTGGGAAGCACCCACCGGCGGGTATCTGCTCACCGCCTGTTTTGCCAGTGGTCGTGCCGCCGGCCAGGGTGTTCTAAGTCATTTTGGACTTTAGCCCAATAGATTCGGGCGTAACAAGCTATTAATTTAATAGCATTGTGTGTTTCTGAGGTGGCGTGCGTCCCAGCTTGAGAGTGATGGCGGGAAGACGGTCCCGGTTGCCGCCGGTGATGTGTGTGAATCCATAGGGCGCGTCGTCCCGGCGGCTAAGGATAATGGGGATCTGTCCACTGACCGGGTTCACGCGATGACTCTCCTCTTTTTACGATTGCAGCCGCCAGCACGTCCCCAGCTATGGCGTGGGACGGCATCGAAAGTGCTGGTGTGAGCGAGCCTGCCCGTATCAGCTGGGTCGAAGCCGGCGCAACGCGCTCTGCCCGCTGGCGTTCGGAAAGCGGGGCGCCGCCGCCCGGGCGCGTGCAGATCGCCGACGACACCCTGACGGCTGACGCGGCGTTTCGCCTGGCCAGCGAAGGCACGGCGATGCTGTGGCGCGGCGATTTCCAGAACGCTCGGCAGTTGCTGCAGGCGCTGGCGCGGCGCACGGACAAGCCCAAAAAATCCAAAAAATCCAAAAAAGCCAACCCGGACTCGACCGTTGCAATACCGGTAGATGCTTTCAATCTGCACCGCCAGGCACAGTCCCAGCGGGCGCGCACGCTGGCCATGCTGGTGCTTGAGTTTGACGCTGAACACCGCCTGGCGCTGCGACGTGCACCCGATGTGACGCAGGCCTGTAGCGAGGCCTATGGACCGGGTGACGCGGCGCAGGGCAGTTATGTGGTGTCGCTGCGGGAACTGCTGGGCTTGATTGGAGCGCACGAGTGGCGCAAAAAAGGAGTTGCGATCGCGGCACTGGGCGGCCAGCGCATCCACCCGCATTACGGCGTGTTTGCGCCGGTGCGGGGCGAGTATGTGAGCCTGGTAGCCGATGCGCCTTTGCCGCCGTTGCTGGCGCGCAGCAGCGTTGCTTTCGACATTGGTACTGGCACCGGTGTGCTGGCGGCGGTGTTGGCGCGCCGCGGCCTGGCGCGGGTGGTGGCGACGGATCAGGACCCGCGTGCCTTGGCCTGCGCGCGGGAAAACCTGACGCGGCTGGAACTGGCCGCGCAGGTCGAGCTGCAGCAGGCGGATTTGTTTCCTGCCGGTCGCGCGCCGCTGATCGTCTGTAACCCGCCCTGGCTGCCGGCCCGCCCCAGCTCCCCGATTGAGCATGCGGTATATGACCCTGACAGCCGCATGCTGCGCGGCTTTCTCAATGGACTGGCGGCGCACCTGGAGCCGGGTGGAGAGGGTTGGCTCATCCTGTCAGACTTGGCCGAGCATCTGGGCTTGCGGCCGCGCACGGAGCTACTGGCCTGGATGGACGCTGCGGGTTTGCAGGTGTTGTCGCGCCTGGACGCCAAACCGCACCATCCCAAGGTCCTTGATGTTGCCGATGCGCTGCATGCGGCAAGGGCTGCGGAAATCACCTCGCTGTGGCGGCTGGCTGCCAAACCGTTACCCTGAGAGGGCTCTGAATTTGATCGCTGTCAGCGCCAGAAAAAAAGGGCTGCAGCCTTTATGAATTTTTGCCTTTCATAACAAGGACGCTTGCCATGCCCTATGAACTGCATTACTGGCCAACCATTCAGGGCCGAGGTGAATTTGTCCGGCTGGCGCTGGAAGCCGCCGGTGCCGACTATGTGGACGTGGCGCGCGGCAACGAAAAACAGGGGCAAGGTATCGGGGCCATGATGCGTGGCTTGCAGGACCCGGGGATTGAGTGCCCGCCTTTCGCGCCACCGTTTCTGAAAGACGGTGGGCTGATGATCGGACAGACGGCTGTGATTTTGCTTTACCTGGGGCCCCGCTTGGGCCTGGTTGGGAAAAGCGAGGCCAAGCGGCTGTGGACACACCAGCTCCAGTTGACCATTGCCGACGCAGTGGCTGAAGCCCACGACACGCATCACCCGATAGCGACCAGCCTTTTTTACAAGGACCAGAAGAAATAGGCTGTTCGGCGGGCGAAAGTCTTCCGTGAACTGCGCATCCCCAAATTCCTCGCGTGGTTTGAAGCCGTGTTGACGCGTAACCCCAAGGGCAGTGTGCATCTGGTCGGTGCCCGACTGAGCTATGCCGACCTGTCGCTGTTTCAGCTGGTCGATGGGCTTCTGTACGCCTTTCCCAGGGCGACCCTGCGCGCGCTCGGTCAGGCGCCGCGCGTGGCCAGCCTGCATGCCAGCGTGGCGCGGCAATGGCGCCTGGCCGCTTACCTGGCGAGCGAACGGCGCATTGCGTTCAATGAAGACGGTATCTTCCGGCGCTACCCCGAACTGGACGGTTGACCATAAGCGCGAGGCGGGCAAAAAACAGGGCATCGGTTTTCCGGGAAAGAAGAAGCAGCCCGAGTACCGGCGTGCCTGAAATGCCCGATGGGAACTTGGACCTGCCAGCGTGCACGGGGTGTTCTCCTACAGGGCGGTTTGTTCTCGCCTGACCGAAGGCCTATTCCCGCGACGCCACGATGTAGCTTGAACTGAAAGACCTGCTTTGCGGCAGTGAGTCGTCCAGAACATCCAACGGACGCCGATTCAGTTCCTGCCCGAACCATCCCAATATCCTGAGGAGCTCACCATGTCACTTGACGAAAAAGACAAAGACCTTAATCGCGACCCGATCACAGATGAGCCGGGTGCACACCCGGTCGGAACCGGTCTCGGGGCCGCAGCCGGTGGCGCTGCAGCCGGCGCTGCGGCCGGCGTAGTTGCAGGCCCGGTTGGCGCAGTCGCCGGTGCCATTGTGGGTGCTGTGGCGGGCGGTCTCGGCGGAAAGGCGGTGGCCGAAGCCATCAACCCTACCGCCGAAGAGGCCTACTGGCGTGACCAATACACGAAGGAGCCCTACTACGAGAGGGGCCGTAGCTACGACGACTACGCTCCGGCCTACCGCTTGGGTGTGCATGGGCGCGGCCGAATGGGCGGCACGTTTGACGAAGCGCAAACCGATCTGTCAACGCATTGGGACAGCACCAAAGAACGCTCGACCCTAAGCTGGCCCCAAGCCAAGGCTGCCACCCGGGCCGCCTGGGGTCGGGTTGACCAGCAGCTGACTGCGGGCACCGTCTCGGGCCAGACAGTCGACAACGATGAGACAGTCGACAACGATGAGGTAATCGACACGCTGAATGAATTGGTGGAATCCTGCCGCGACGGTGAGTACGGCTTCACAGAGTGCGCAGCACACGTGAAGGCGCCGGAACTCAAAAGTTTTCTGAGGCGCAATGCGGATGAATGCCGCGCTGCCGCCGCCGAGCTGGACTCGCAGATTCGTCAGTTGGGCGGAACACCTGACGCGGGCGGAACAACCAGCGGCGCGCTGCACCGTGGCTGGGTCTCCGTGCGCGGCGCGCTCAGCGGTTACACCGACCTGGCCATGCTCAATGAATGCGAGCGGGGTGAAGATGCCGCGCTGGCCCGTTATCGCAAGGCGCTCAAGGAGGATCTGCCTCCGGCGATCAGGGCCTTGGTAGAGCGCCAGGCCCAGGGCGCGCAACGCAACCATGACCAGGTCAAGGCGATGCGTGATGCACTGAAGTCAGCGTCCTGAGCGGATCTGCCCATGGCACAAAAAAAGCTGGCAAATGCCAGCTTTTTTTTGTGCCCGTTTCGAAGCAGCAGATTAGTCGTCCTTATGGTGACCTTTGCCATGTCGTTTGCCACGTTTGTGGTCGCGGTCGTGGTCGTCGTCGTCATGCTTGTGTTTCCTGGCCTTTTTCTGCTTGTCAAATCCGTGGTTGGTATCGCGGACCCAGTAGCCAGGCTGGCGGTGGTAGCTGTCGCCGCGTTGCTCCCAGTGATCGGGCGCCCAGCGGTAACCATCGCGCCGCATGATCGCCTGCCCGCGTACCCAGATATAGCGATCGCCATTCCATGCCCAGTAACCTGGCGCCCAGACCCGGTCGGGCGCCAGAGCGGGCACCGCCTCGTATTGCGGCTGGGGCGGCGCGATCCCGATGTTGATGTTGATTTGCGCGATTGCCGGCGTGGCGGCCGCGCCTGCCAGCAGGGCCGAGAGCAGCATTTTTTTAATTGAGGGTATGAGTGTCATGAAATCTCCAATGTTGTTGATGGCAGTCTCCGCGGGGTCATCAAGCGGCTTACCGCATGTCCGGTAAAGTTGGGTGTTGCGCCGTGGGCATTTGTAACGTTTTGTGCGGGCTCTCAATATGAGCGGTGGGTCGACTGGCTGGCTTGAGCGGGGCTAATTCATGAGTTTGCTGCCACAGTCCACCTGGGCATGTAGCGCAGCACCTTGCAGCCCATAGCTGCTGTCGGTGACTTTGCATTTCGATGCTTTTTCGATTGCCCTGACCAGGCGCGCAGTTTTTTCCGGACCATTTGACAGCGCCTGCGGGGAAATCACCGTCCAGGTACTGGCTGTGATTTGTTCCACCTGGTAAGCCACGCCATCGAGCTGCACGGTTTGCGGCGGCGACGCGACCGCCATGGGCGGGGCCGTACAAGCCGACAGCAGGACTGCCAGGCTTGCGACTAAAAAAACCGCCAGCATCGACAGTTTTTTGGCGCTGCCATTCAGGGTGGCTGCGAAGGCCGGGCGCAACTGAAGTGGCCATGGTTTCACGCGCGCTCCATAGGCTGTGGAATGACTACCGAAGCTTTAGGTTGGGGCACCATCGGCGGGGTGTCCGGTACCTTGGTTTGCGGGCAGCCCGTGAGTATGGCCATCACGAAAAGGATCGGCAGGGCTCGGAAAAGATGTTTCATGGAGTGCTCCCAACAGGAAATAAATACAACCGTCGCTTCGGAGCCAGTAGTGTTTTATGTGGAGCGGCTGGGTCAGAGTGGGTTCTGTTCCAAGCCTAAGCGGCTGGCGGGAATGCAGACAGCGGCACCGAGCCCGCCTGTCTGTCAGCGCAGAGCGCAAGCCGGTGTGATGGCCCGTCCTACACGCCCTGAAGCTCAGCCGCGACTGGATTTGACGCTCTTGCCTGGCTGAAAGCCCAGCGTTTTCATCGCGCCCGACAAAGCACTGCGCGCCGCTTCATAGGTTTGCCAGGGCGAGTTGCCGGTGTTGATGCGTTCGGTGATCGTTCGGGTGTTCCAATGCGCGCCACCTGTGAGGGATGACAATTCCTCCCACGCGACAGGAACCGAAACACCCAAGCCGGGGCGGGCGCGCGCCGACCATGCGGAGACCGTGGTTGCGCCAAAACCGTTGCGAAGGTAGTCCACAAAAATTTTTCCAATCCGGTTTCTGGGCCCGCTTTTCGCGACAAAGCGCTGCGGTACCACGCTGGCCATATGGGTCACGATGGCCTGCGAAAAGTTTTTCACCGTGTCGAAGTCATGCAGGCGCTTGAGCGGCACGACGACGTGCAAGCCCTTACCGCCACTGGTTTTGAGGAAACTGGACAGCCCGAGCTGAGTCAGAAAATTTCGCACCAGTTGCGCCGCCTCCTGCACCTCGGTCCATCCGACGCCTTCGCCCGGGTCCAGGTCGAAGGTCATCCGGTCGGGCTTGCCGATAGACCGGGTCGTTGCGTTCCAGGTGTGGAATTCGATGACATTGACCTGCGTGGCCGCCAGCAGGGCGGTCAGCGATGGGATTTCGAGCAGAGGCGCGTGCCCGGGGTCCAGCGCGGGGTCCAGCAGCTTGATGCCGGGAATCGACGTCGCTTCGGCATGCTTCTGGAAAAACAACTCGCCCTCGATGCCCGAGGGTGCGCGAACCAGCGAAGTCGGTCTAGCCTTCAGGTGAGGCAGGATCAGCGGTGCGACGGAGGCGTAATGCTTGACCAGGTCTTGCTTGGTGAAACCGCTGCTTGTATCAATCACGCGGTCGGCGTTGGTGATGCGCAGCGATTTGAGTGCCGGACTGCCCGCGGCGCCAGGTGCGTTTGCGGCTATTTTGCGGGATGACACAGTCAGACCTTTGTTGCCGCTCTTCAACGCGGTGGCGGTTTCCCGGGTGATGTGGCGGGCCAGCTTGTCGGTGCGCAGGCCCTGGAACACCGGGTGGCGGATATGGCCGCGATCTGTCCACTCTCCAAATGCCACTTCAGCGAGCAGTTGCGGCTTGACCCATTGCCCGCTTACGCCGGCGGGCAGCCGCGCAAACGGGCTGCCGTCGCTGTGTAGTTTTGACAGCCGGGCTTTCAGGTCGCGCAAGGTTTCGTCGCTGAACCCCGTCCCCACGTTACCAGCGTACAGAAGCTTGCCGTCAGCGCCGTGCACGCCCAGCATCAGGGCGCCCAGACCCGTGCGCGAGCCTTTGGGCGCGGTGTAGCCGCCAATCACAAACTCCTGGCGCAGCTGGGTCTTGAGCTTGATCCAGTCGGCGGACCGGTGCGAGCGATACACCGATTCCGAGCGTTTGCCGATCACCCCTTCCAGCCCCAGCCTTTGCGCGGACTCGAGCAGGTCCTGCGGCGCCTGCTCAAATGCTTCGCTGAAGCGGATGTTCTCCTGCGGGTTGCGGGTCAGGGCGGTGCGCAGGACATCGCGGCGCTGGCTAAGGGGCAACTGGCGCAGATCCATCCCGTCGTAAAACGGCAGATCAAATACGTAATAGACGATGCGGGCGGTACTTGCGCTGTCCAACGCATTCTGCAGCGCGCCGAAGCTGGGCAAGCCCTGGTCGCTCATCACCACCATCTCGCCATCCAGCCAGCCGGACGGGATGCCCAGTTGTGCGACAGCCTTGGCCAACCGGGGCAGTTTGGTGGTCCAGTCATGGCCATTGCGGGTGAAGCAGCGGATGGACCTGCCGTCGATGCGTGTCAGCAACCGGTAGCCGTCGAACTTGATTTCGTAGATCCAGCCGCGTGGATCGGTCGGCACGCGGTCTGACAGGATCGCCAGTTGTGGAGCCAGGCTTTCCGGCAACGCGGCTTTGACCGCTCCCTCCGGAATGCTGTCCTTTGCCTCTGCCGTGGCTGCGGATTTTTTGGCCGGCGCTTTTGCGGAGGCTTTCGGTGCCTGTTTCGGGCGGCCTGAAAGCGTTGCCCTGGCTGCTGCCGCGACCGGCGCCTTGCCGGGCAGGGGCTTGCCAGTGAGAACGCTGTTGGGCAAGGCCGCCAGCACATCAAACTCCTGCTCAGGCCGGGCGTGTTCGTCCCTTTCCTTGATCAGTAACCACGGCTCGTGGCTTTCATCGCCACGGCCATGCATGCGCACCAGGGTCCAGCCTCCCTTGAGTTTTTCCCCGTGCAATTCGAACTTCAGCTTGCCGCTTTTGAGACTCTTCGCCGGGTCGCCAACCGGCGCCCACAGGCCGCGATCCCAGACGATCACGTCGCCCGCCCCATATTGTTTCGGCGCTATGCTGCCTTCGAACGTCGCGTAGGCGATCGGGTGGTCTTCGACATGAACGCCCATGCGCTTGACCTCGGGGTCGAGACTGGGGCCCTTGGGCACAGCCCAGCTTTTCAGCGTGCCCTGCAGCTCGAGCCTGAAGTCGTAGTGCAGGTTTCGCGCAGCATGTTTCTGGACGACAAAAATCAGCGCTTGGTCCGATCGTGCGCCGCCGGCAGCGGGCTCCGGGGTTCGCTCGAAGTCGCGCCTGGACCGGTAAGCTCTCAGTAAATGGCTTTCACCCATGACTTGGATGTGCCTGTGAGCGCGGGTCAGGCGGTGCGCTTGTGCGCCGTGCGGGAGGCGGATTTGGCAGCCGTTTTTCTGGCCGCGGGCGAGCTGGCCCGGTGTGCCCCGGGTTTAGCCCCGGCAGTGGCATCCCGGCCTGGCGCGGAAGCGGTGCTCCCTTTGCGCAGGCTGCGCTGCAGCAATTCCGTCAGGTCGAAGATGTTGGCGCCGGATGGGCCGGACGAAGACTCTCCGGATTCAGCGGGTTGCTCCACGGTCTCGATCTTGCCCTCTTTCACCTTCTGTGCGACCAGAGCCATGATTTCATCCTTGAAGGAATCCTTGAACTGCTCCGGCTTCCACTTGTCCGTCATGTCATCGACCAGTTGCTCGGCCATAGAAAGCTCACGCTCGGTCAAGCCGGCCGCCTTGGCGCCTTCGGCCGGCAGGTCCAGGTCTTCCCAGGAACGGATGTCGGCTCCCCAGCGCAGCAGATTCAAAATCAGGCCCGGGCCGGACGGCACCAGCACCGCCAGGTGCTGTTTGGTCTGAATCACCACCCGCGCGATGCCGACGCGCTGGGTTTTGAGCAGGGTGTCGCGCAGCAGCGCATAGACCTTTTTGCCCTTGTTGATGGGGGCAATGTAGTAGGGGCGTTCCAGGTAGACAAAAGGAATGTCCGTGTTCGGAACAAAGCTTTCGATCTCGATGGTCTGGGTGGTCTTGGGGTAGGCCGTGGCGATTTCATCGTCGGTCAGCACCACGTACTGGCCGTCTTCGTATTCGATGCCCTTGACGACGTCTTCCTTGCTGACCTCTTTGCCGGTCTTTTTGTTGATGCGTTTGTAGCCGACCGGGTCCATGCTGCGTTTGTCCAGACAGTGGAAATCCACCCCGCTGTCCGAGGTTGCCGAATGCAGGGACACCGGGATGTGCACCAGGCCAAAGCTGATGGCCCCTTTCCATAAAGCGCGTGAAGCCATGGTTTTGCCTCTCCTTGAATCTGGTTTATTTCACCGCCCATGCCGACTTCCTTGTCGACCCAGTGGCCGCCCGCGGTTTTCTCCGGCCGCCAAAAAGACGTGGAATGGGTTTTGTCATGACGGAACTCTCCAGTGCAGCGCATTACCTGAATCCCGACTGTATTTTTAGCGGTGACACTGCGCTGTCGGAACGCATCCGGCGCCGCCGTAGGACGATGGCTCCGCGTGGGTTCGGTCCGTCGGGTTCTTGGTATGCTATTAAAATAATAGCTGTCTTCGCCCGTCACAAAAGGGCTCCTGGCTTATTTCTTTGGAAAAATAGGAGCACGCTAACAAGCCGGCGTCCTACAAACTGCGCTGGTCCATCCGTCTATGATTTAAAACTCGTTTAACTAACTGGAGAAAATAATGATGACTTATCGTCAAGCCCTACGTGCCATCCTGGCGACCACAGCTGCAGTTGTCGTGCTCGCAGGCTGCGGCATGATGCCGATGAAATCCAATATGGTGGCCTTCACGACGCAGCTGCGCGGCGCCAACGAAGTACCGCCGGCCGCCACCGCCGCGACCGGTCAGGTCGATGCCGTGCTGAACAAAGACACCAGCGTGTTGCAATGGAAGCTGTCTTACACCGGACTCAGCGGACCGGCGACGGCAGGCCACTTCCACGGCCCGGCCCCGGTGGGCGCCAATGCCGGCGTGGCCTTGCCCTTCACCGGCACAATGACCAGCCCGATGTCCGGCCAGGCCACCCTGACGGCGGCGCAGGTCGCAGATCTGATGGCAGGCAGGTGGTACGCCAACATCCACACAGCCCAATTTCCGGGCGGCGAAATCCGTGGGCAGATGACCGTGCGCCCCTGATTTCACCCAACGCATGCTGCACAAGGGCCAGGCAAAACTGCCTGGCCCTTTTTTTTGAGTCGCGCTGTGTCCTACAGGCACCGTGGGCACAAGCTGACACGGAAGCGGGTGCCTCAGACCTATGTTGTTAGTTGCCCATCAACATGCTGGTCCATCAGCAGCAACTCAGGAGAACCAGGTATGAAACCCACCAAAGCAGGCCAAACCCCCGGCCCCGGCGGCCCGAAGCACCCCAAACCCGATGGCGGTGACCAGCAGGGTATTGCAGAGAAGGCTGCTAACAGCACGGCCAGCGTCAAAGCACGGGTGGAGTCGCAGAACATGCCCGACAAGCCGCCTCTGCACCTCCAGCACATGCCCAACAGCTCAGGCAGGAAGTAAGCGGGTTTAACTTGAATGGCACTTACTTAAACCGCGAATACCGAGAAAGCTGTCACCCGGGCGTGAGCCGGGATTCATTTTCACTGTCACCAACTGGCGGGGACGTGGATGACGCCTGAAGTTGTCATTGCGGGCTTGACCCGCAATCCATGCCTCGCGGGCCTGTGCAGTGGGA
>JBKJZS010000108.1:0-3730 GCA_046714915.1 Polaromonas sp.
CACGTGCGCAACTACACCATCAACGACATGCTGACGCGCCAGCTGCGCATGAAGGGCTACAACGTGCTCATGCCCATGGGCTGGGACGCCTTTGGCCTGCCGGCCGAGAACGCCGCCATGAAAAACGGTGTGCCGCCTGCCAAGTGGACCTACGACAACATCGCCTACATGAAAAAGCAGATGCAGGCGCTGGGTCTGGCGATCGACTGGAGCCGCGAAGTGGCCACCTGTGACCCGAGTTACTACAAGTGGAACCAGTGGCTGTTCCTGAAAATGCTGGCAAAGGGCATTGCCTACCGCAAGACCCAGGTCGTCAACTGGGATCCGGTCGACCAGACGGTGCTGGCCAACGAACAGGTCATCGACGGCAAGGGCTGGCGTACCGGCGCGGTGGTTGAAAAACGCGAGATTCCCGGCTACTACCTGAAGATCACCGACTACGCCGAAGAACTGCTGGAGCATGTGCAAACCAGGCTGCCGGGCTGGCCCGAGCGCGTCAAGCTGATGCAGGAAAACTGGATTGGCAAAAGCGAAGGCGTGCGCTTTGCGTTCACGCACGAGATCAAGGATTCGTCGGGCCAGTTGATCGGCGACGGCAAGATGTATGTCTTCACGACGCGCGCCGACACCATCATGGGCGTGACGTTTTGCGCCGTGGCGCCCGAGCATCCGCTGGCGTTGCATGCGGCGACGACGAATCCAAAACTCGCGGCGTTCATTGAAGAATGCAAGTCAGGCGGCACGACCGAAGCCGAGCTGGCCACGCAAGAGAAAAAAGGCCAGCGCACCGGCCTGTTTGTGACTCATCCGCTGACTGGTGAAAAGGTCGAAGTCTGGGTCGGCAACTACGTGCTGATGAGCTATGGCGACGGCGCCGTGATGGGCGTGCCCGCGCATGACGAGCGGGATTTTGAGTTTGCGGACAAGTACGGGTTACCAATCAAACAGGTGGTTCAGCACACCCAGAAGTACGTCGTTGACAGAAACCCAGCGCTCCATGGTGAGGCAGGCGCGTATTTCAATTTTTCTGTGTCGCAATGGAAAGCTTGGTATGGCGATAAGACCGTCGGCATTGCGATCAACTCAGGCAAGTACGACGGTTTGGACTTCAAAGAGGCCGCCGACGCCGTCGCCGCCGACCTCGCCGTCAAAAACCTCGGCAAGAAAAAAACCACCTGGCGCCTGCGCGACTGGGGCGTGAGCCGCCAGCGTTATTGGGGGACGCCGATCCCCATCATCCACTGCGACGAACACGGTGCGGTGCCGGTGCCGGAAAAAGACCTGCCGGTGGTGCTGCCGCAAGACTGCGTGCCCGACGGATCTGGCAACCCGCTGAACCGGCACGAGGGCTTTCATGCGGGCGTGGTTTGTCCGGTCTGCGGCAAAGCGGCGCGGCGCGAGACCGACACCATGGACACCTTTGTCGATTCGTCGTGGTACTACATGCGCTACTGCGACCCGAAAAACGACGAAAAAATGGTCGCCGAGGGCGCCAACTACTGGATGCCAATGGACCAGTACATCGGCGGCATCGAGCACGCCATTCTGCATTTGCTGTATGCGCGCTTCTGGACCAAAGTCATGCGCGATATCCGGGTGCAGGGCCCTGGCGATTCCGAGGCCGTGGGTCTCGTTAAGGTGGACGAGCCTTTCACCAAACTGCTGACGCAGGGCATGGTGCTCAACCACATCTACTCGCGCAAGGGCGCCAAGGGCGGCGTCGAATACTTCTGGCCGGCCGACGTGGACGATGTGTACGACGAGCTCGGCAAAGTCACCGGTGCGAAGCTCAAAAGTGATGGCTCGATGGTGAACTACGAAGGCGTGGGCACCATGAGCAAGAGTAAAAACAACGGGGTTGATCCGCAGGACCTGATCGAAAAATACGGTGCGGACACCGCGCGGCTTTACACCATGTTCACTGCGCCGCCTGAAGCCACGCTGGAGTGGAACGACGCGGGGGTCGAAGGCAGCTACCGCTTTTTGCGCCGCGTCTGGAATTTTGGTGTCAAGCTGAATGCTATTAATTCAGGAGCTGATGACGCTCATCCCAAAAGGGTTGAGGCCGTATTTGACAAGGACGCTCAGGCACTGCGCCGGGACGTCCACACGGTGCTCAAGCAGATCGACTACGACTATCAGCGCATGCAATACAACACCGTGGTGTCGGGCAGCATGAAGCTGCTCAATGCGCTGGAAGACAGGATCCCCGCGCTTGTCACTGTGGGTAATTCGCTGCGCTCACCGGGCGTTGCAGATGGCGGGTTGCTGAGCGCCCTGCGTGAAGGCTTGAGCATCCTGCTGCGTTGCCTGTACCCTGCCACGCCGCACCTGACGCACGCCCTGTGGTGTGAGCTCGGCCTCGCGAAAGAACACGGCGATCTGCTTGATGCCTCCTGGCCCGAAGTGGATGCCAGCGCGCTGCAGCAGGACGAGATCGAGCTGGTGCTGCAAATCAACGGCAAGCTGCGCGGTTCGGTCACCGTGCCCGCCGGTGCCGACAAGGCCGCGATTGAAGCGGCCGCGCTGGCGTCGGAAGCCTTTCTCAAACAGGCGGCCGGGGCACCCGCCAAAAAAGTTATCGTGGTGCCGGGCCGTCTGGTCAACATCGTCGTTTGAAAGGGAAAATCATGCAACGTCGCGTTTTTCTGTGGGCATCCCTGGCTGTGGCTAGCCTGAGCGCTTGCGGCTTTGCGCTGCGCAAGGCGCCCAACTATGCGTTCCAGACCATTTACAGCGGGGTGGCCGAGGGCTCGACCCTGGGCACTGAACTCTTACGCAATATGGAGGCCGGAGGCACGGTGCGGGTGATCCGGGACGCGCGCCAGATCGATCAGGCGCAGGTGGTTCTGGATGTGCTGGCGGACCAGCGTGAAAAAACCGTGGTCGGCGTCAACGCCTCCGGCCAGGTGCGCGAGTTCCAGTTGCGCGCGCGCTTCAGCTTCAGGCTGCGTACGCTGCAGGGCAAACAACTGATTCCCCCTACCGAAATCCTGCTGCAACGCGACATCAGCTTTAACGAGTCTGCCGTGCTGGCCAAAGAAGCCGAAGAAACCCTGCTCTACCGGGACATGCAAAGCGATATCGTCCAGCAGATTCTGCGCCGGCTGGCGGCGGTGAAAGAGTTGTGAAAGTGCTCTGCCCAGCCCATCAAGCCCGGCCTGACTGACCATGGAGCTCGACCGCGCTGACCTCAAGCTGCTGGAATTACTGCAGCAGGATGGGCGCACCACCGTGCAGGCGCTTTCTGAAGCGATTCACCTGTCGGCGCGCGCCACGCTCAACCGCGTGCGCAGGCTCGAAGCCGAAGGGTTGATCGAAGGCTACCGGGCGCTGGTCAACCGTGCGGTGCTGGGCGAGCAAGTGGTTGTCTTCGCTGAGATTGCCCTGAAAGACCAGCGTCAGGCGACGTCGCAGCGTTTCGAGGCGCGCATGGTTTCCAGCCCCGAGGTCGTCGCCTGCTACCAGATCAGCGGTCCTTATGACTACCTGGCGCGGGTCAGTTGCCCCGACCTGGCGCGCTACCGCGTACTGACCGATGCATGGCTCGATGATGTGGGTCTGGGCATTGAAAAGATTGTTACCCACACCGAGTGGCAAACCATCAAGGAATTCGCCGGTTTCCCGCTGCCGCAGCCCAGGAACTGAGTCCGGACATGGGTATTTCGCACTGACTTCCGATTCGGCAGCCAGGCGCCCGCCAGACGTCTGCTGCCGGCGTCGCCAGACC
>JBKJZS010000109.1:0-4983 GCA_046714915.1 Polaromonas sp.
GGCCGAACCCGAATACCAGCAACGAATAGTGGGTGTAGCGGACGACGCCGGCGAGCTCGGCCTCGAGGATCCGGTTCAGCACGCCAACGACTTGGTCTTTTTCAATCTCCGACATGACTTGTCCTCCTAAAGCTCTTTCAATACGGATAGGAAATTCAACCAGCTCAAGCGAAGTATCGTACCGTGGGCTGATTTGGCAAGCACCGTTTTGCATATTCTGGAGCCAAGTTTGGCAGGTCCGCGCTTAAAATGCGCCGCCCCGGCAGCGGGATTGGGGTGTCGTGCCAGCCACAGGCGCAGGCCCACACCAATGCGAGTTCTGAGCCACTCGTCTCCAAGTCACCAGTTGATGCGCTGATTGTTGAGGCCGACCGAAAATTTTCCACAATTCTGAGGTAGTGCCGACTGAAAATTTTCCAGGGTGTTTCACTGTCTTGCTGAATTTTTCAGCAAGAAGGAACAAAGGTGATCACCATGGACATGATTGGCAAAGTCAGGCGGCGGCGGGCCAGTTTGCGGCCCGATTTTTTAAGTGTCGAAGTCGTCACAGTGTACCTACTTGGTGTACCAAACCAAGGGGTTAGCGACGTTCCAGAATTGAAAAAGCCCTTGAGTCCGTTAAGAATCAAGGGCTTACGTATCTGGTGGTGAACTTCAATTGTAATTCCAACTTTCCTTTCAACTGCATGAGTAAATCAGCTGGCGTAGGATCGAACCTGGGCAGTTCGCATCGGTCTGTCAAGACCGTAAAGTAAGAAAGTAATTTGCAGTTGAACCTGATGCACCCGCCACGTGTACAGCTGCTCGCGGTCGCATGCGGATCATCCCTTGATTTTGTATCCCATCGCCCGATATCCCCGCTGGCGCTTGTCCCACATTCGCAGCAATGCCGGATGGCCTGTGTCCACGAAGTCAATGATGCGCACGTCGGTCTTGGTCGAATGTTCGCGGTGCAGTCGACCAGCGTACTGCTGCAGCGTTCCCTTCCATGAAATCGGCATCGCCAGCACTAAGGTGTTCAGTGGTGGATGGTCAAACCCTTCGCCGACCAGTTTCCCTGTTGCAATCAGAACGCGTGGAGCATCCGGTGACAGCGCATTGAGTTCACTGATCAACGTGGCGCGCTGCTTTTTCGACATCCGGCCGTGCAACACGAACGGCGACTGCACCTTGTCCGACAGCGCGGTCAAGATGGCATCCAGATGCTCGGTGCGCTCGGTCAGCACAAGCACCTTCCGGCCGTGGTTGAAGGCGCTCTCAATTTCAGCGGCAATTGCTGCAGTGCGCTCCAGATCATTGGCAATGTGGCGGAACACGTCCTGAATTCCTGTCTCCTGCGGCATGTCAATTAGCTTTTGCAATAAGTGTGGAACGACCTCCAGATCGTTCGGTGCACTCGCCGGCTTAGCTGCCGTGTGACGGATTGGCCCGCACTGCATGAAGATGATCGGCTGCTGGCCATCGCGGCGGATCGGTGTGGCAGTGAGTCCGAGCACGTATTTCGCCTTGACCCGCTTCAGGATTCCATCGAACGACACCGCCCCGACGTGGTGGCACTCGTCAACAATGACGTGACCGTAGTTTTCGACCAATGGGTTAACCTCCCCCTGGCGTGACAGGGACTGCATCACAGCGATATCGATCTTGCCGGTCGGCTTGGCCTTGCCACCGCCGATCGTTCCGATCACGCCCTTACCGACGCCGAGGAAAGACTGCAGACGTTCCTGCCATTGCTTGAGCAACTCCGTGCGATGCACGAGAACAAGGGTGTTGACTCCACGCCGAGCGATCATCGCAGCTGCGGTCACGGTTTTTCCGAAGGCGGTCGGCGCGCACAGCACCCCGGCGTCGTGATGCAACATCGCGGCCACTGCTGCTTCCTGATCAAGTCGCAGTGTTCCGATGAAGGCCACGTCGAGCGCATCGCCCTCGAATCGCTCATCATGCAGGTCACAGCGAATGCCGTTGTCCCGCAGCAATTCCTGCGCTGCGTCCAGACAGCCGCGCGGTAGTGCGATATGGTTAGGGAAGTTTTCCGCACAACCGATCACGCGGGGCTTGTCCCATACCATGAAGCGCATGGCCTGTGCCTTGTAGAACTCAGGATTCTGAAAAGCAGCGAGGCGGATCAGACGGTTGGCTAGCGGTTGCGGCAGCTGCGCCTTCTCGAAGTAGATGAGGTTGGCCAACGTCACCGTGAGCGATTGCGGCATGGGTCCGGCCAGCTTCTTGCTCGTCGACACGGGTCGTTTCCACGGCTCCTTGTGATCCTCCTCGTCGATGAAGGTCACGTCCAGCGGATGCACGCCGCCCGTGGCACGCAGGATGGTCGGCTCGATGTCGTGCGGTAACATCGGCTGGATGGATGCCAAGAAAGCCCATTGGTCAGGATACGGGCGTAGTGCGTCGTCCACGAAAACACTGCAGCCGTTCTCACGGGGCATCTTCTGCAAGGGCAAGGCAATCAAATTGCCGAACCCTCCCTTTGGCATCGTGTCCTGATTTGGAAAAAGCCGGTCGTAGGATTCGAGCTTCAGTTGTCGGGTGCGGGCGCAGGTATGGCTGATGATGGCTGTGCCCAGCCGCCGGGCATCACGCGCGGACACGCTAGCGGCAAAAAACACCCAAGCGTGAGCGCCGTTGCCGGAACGGGAAATTTCGAGGGCGACCGGCACGCCCAGTTCGTGACACGACTGGACGAAAGCCAGTGCGTCCTCTTTCCATTCGGCCTCGTCGAAATCGGCGGCCAGGAAATAGCAGGTGTCGTCGGACAATAGCGGGTAGACGCCGACGGTACGCTTGCCCGCGAGGTGGTCGTAAATGACGGAGTCCGACAGCGGAATCAGCAGGCGATTGCCGCAATCCGAGCACTTGATGCGCGGTTTTTCGCAGACACCGGCCAGCCATTCGTTGGCGCAAGCTGGGGCGTAGCCAGACTTCCCGGTTGATTTGCTTTCCCACCGGATCGGGTAGACGTCGGTGCGGCCACGGAACAGATGTCGAAAAAGTGCCACTTTCTCGCTGGTGCTGAACCGTGTGGTAGCCGCCTCCGGCGTAGCAACAGGCGCAGGCTCTGATTGCAAGCGCCATTCAATTCCACGCGACTCCAGCAAGGCGACAAGCCGGGCGTTTTCTTCCCGCAACGTGGCCAGCGGATCGTGATCAGCCATCGACCCCATGCTCGGCAAGTAGTGCATCCATATCATCGCCCACGCCATAACCGAAGTTGTGACTGATGCGGCGCACAGCCTCGAGGCGGGCAAGCGAGGCGTCACGCATCACCACCGGCAGAGTGACCGATAGCTTCAACGCCTGATCGAACATCCGAACCAGTGCGTTGAAATAGCCCTCATCCTGCAAGCCGATGTCGTTACTGAAGCCCGCAGCGCGTTCACAGTAGAACACCGCCAACTCAGCCAGCCCTTCTGGTTGACCGATGGCCTTCTTGTAATCAACGATTGCCTTCTTCGCCTTTGCTACCGATGTGTCCTGATTCTTGAACACATCGGGCCACAGCCAGCGGTCAATGATGACCTTGTAGGGCGTTAGCACATCGCCACCGAGGCCAAAGCGGGCGTGCAGAAAGGTCTGATTGTCCTTGCTGGCGGCGTACAGGTCTTGCACGAGACCGAGCAGACCGGCGCGGTCGAAGTCGGCCAATTTAGCTTTGACGTCGCTCCAGGTAGTGACGGGGTTCTTAGCTGCCATCGCAAGTTTTCTCTATGTGTGACCCTGCATGTGCGCAGGGGATATGTTGTTTCAATTGCCAGGCATTAGGGTCAGTCTGAAAAACGCACTGGAAACAAATGCGAGAACATCGAAGTTAGCCCATCTTGGCTCATTTGTTGACCGTTTGCCGACAACCCAAATTCATCCCCCGCAAAAGATTGATTAAAACGATGGTTGATTATTAGGAGTCAACCATGACACAGAAAGAGAGCCTTCGCGACATGACCGCCAAGGATCGGGCGTGAAGGGCTTTAAAGAAACCGGGCGCTCCAGGTACATCACCGATGCGGAATTTGACCAGGTGAAGGCACAAGCACATTTCACCGTAGTGGATGCAATGGATCTGGCTTTGCTGACCGGGCAACGGCCCGCCGATGTGCTCAAGCTCAAGCGCACGGACATTCGAGACGGCGCGCTATGGATCGTGCAGAACAAAACCGGAGCCCGCCTAGGCATTGAGATCACTGGCGAGCTGGCCGCAACTATTGCCAGGATCAACGCACGCCCGCACAAGGCGATAAGTGCTTACCTCATCCAGGACGAAAACGGTCAGTCCTTGACTCAGTGCGCGCTGCGCTCACGCTTCGACAAGGCGCGAACGCTGGCAAAAGTGGATTTTCAGTTTAGGGACATTAGGGCCAAGGCCGCGACCGATACTGGCGATCTCGCGCATTCACAAAAGCTTTTGGCCCATAAAAACCGGGAGATGACTGAGCACTATGTCAAGGCACGGAGGGGTGAGCGGGTAAAACCGCTGAGATAAGCAGAGATTTCTTCGACCTCTAAAACGCTGGGAGAGGAACCGGTGGAAGCGCAGCATTATCGCCGGTCAGTTGATCAGGATACGCCGTCAGATAGCTTTCAGCATTGGTGACATTTTCTCCATGTTGATCGATTTCTTCCTCTGTCAACATACGCGCATGGGCCTTACCGTCCACTACCTGAAGAGTCGCAACGTGAATCGGGCCGTTTACCCCTCCCGCATTGATATCAATAGTGTGCTGAAGTGTCCAAACTGCAGCAAAAATCCCGTCGGCCAATGAAGGCATGCCGTTTTTCCAAAAGACTTTTCGCATTAAGCCTAAGAATGGGTCAGCAATAAGCTGACCACTGCCCATCGATGCATACCAAATTTGGTCGGTCTTCCATTCGTGGCCCTATGGCACTGCGCTCACGCTTTGACAAGGCGCGCGCTCTGGCGAAGGTGGACTTTCAGTTCCGGGATATTCGAGCTAAGGCAGCAACCGATACAGG
>JBKJZS010000110.1:0-5150 GCA_046714915.1 Polaromonas sp.
TGCCGCGGCCAATGATCTGCTTGAACAGCGTCATCGACTTGATGTTCTGGTCCAGCACGATGAGCTTGCAGGTTTGCGCGTCCACGCCCGTGCTCATGAGCTTGGAGGTGGTGGCAATCACCGGGTAGGTTTTCTCGGGGTCAATGAAGTTGTCCAGCTCCAGCTTGCCCTCGGGGTTGTCGCCCGTGATCTGCACCACGTATTTCGGGTTGTCTTTGCAGATATCGGCGTTGGCATTGGACAGGGCTTGCCGCATGCGGGCGGCATGGTCTATGTCTTCACAAAATACGATGGTCTTGTCGTAGCGATGGGTGGCTTTCAGGTATTCGGTGATCTTGGCCGCCACGACCTCGTCGCGCTTTTCCAGAACCAGCTTGCGGTTCATGTCGGTGGCGTTGTAGATGCGGTCTTCGATGACGTTGCCCAGCTTGTCGGTCATGCCCTCGGGCGGGCGCCAGCCAAAGGTGTCTTTGTCCAGGTCAACCCGGATCACTTTGTACGGTGCAAGGTAGCCGTCTTCAATGCCCTGGCGCAATGAGTAGGTGTAGATGGGCTCGCCAAAGTATTCGGTGTTGGATATTTCTTTGGTTTCTTTGGGGGTGGCGGTCAAGCCTATTTGCGTGGCACTGCTGAAATAACGCAGGATTTCGCGCCAGGCCGAGTCTTCGTCTGCGCTGCCCCGGTGGCATTCGTCCACCACGATCAGGTCAAAGAAGTCGGGCGAGAACTGCTTGTAGATGTTCTGCTCTTCCTCGGTGCCCGAGACGGCCTGGTAGAGCGACAGATAAATTTCGTACGATTTGTCCACCAACTTGGTGGTCTTGTTGACAGCCACCTCAAGTTCTTCGACGAAGTGTTTTCCGGTGCCGGCGTCGACCCGCTCCACGCCCTTGGCATTGGGGCTGAGCTTGGCCATCGCGCCCTTGAAGGGTCGAAAGTCGTTGACCATGGTCTGGTCAATCAGGATATTGCGGTCGGCCAGGAACAGGATGCGCTTCTTGGCACCACTCTTCCACAGCCGCCAGATGATCTGGAACGCGGTGTAGGTCTTGCCGGTGCCGGTGGCCATGACCAGCAAAATGCGCTGCTGCTGGCGCGCAATGGCTTCGACGGTCAGGTTGATGGCATTGAGCTGGTAATAGCGCGGCGTTTTGCTGGGTGAATACGGGTATTCGGTGACCTGGCGAACCTCGGGCGACCAGCCTTTCCATGCGCACAGGCGCTCCCACAGCTCGGATGGCGACGGGAACTCCTCCAGCGTGAGATTGGTTTCCAGCGTGCCGGATGCCATGGTGGCGTCACGAAACACAAAACCGTCGCCGTTGCTGGAGAACGAAAACGGCACGTTCAACAGGTCGGCGTAGTTGATGGCCTGGGGCATACCGGCGCCCATCGCGTGATGGTTGTCTTTGGCCTCGATGACGGCCAGCGGGATGCTGGTTTTATAGAAGAGAACGTAATCGGCACGTAGCACCGATTTTTTGTCGCGGCTGGCCTTATGCCCGCGCACCACCACGCGGCCGGGACGCAGCGTGTATTCGCGGTAAATCTGCTCGATGGTGTCCCACCCCGCCTGCTGCATGGCTGGCGTGATGAACTTCTCGCAAATGTCGGCTTCTGAAAACTTCTTCTTGTCCAATCCGCTCCCCGGGGATAGCCGCGCATGCAGATTGAGCTGCATTATCTTTAACTCCAGCCGGCCATTATTGACGAAGAACAGCTTGAGTCCAGACCAGTAACCAACCTTTGCGCTGGTAGCCGCGCCGAAGGTGGGAAATGGGGACCACAAGAAGATGCCGGCGCTGCGGGGGCTGGACTTGAACTGCTAGCGAGGCACGGGGCGGGAGGACGCGCGTGTGACTGCAGCGGCGTAACCCCCATTGGGTCGGAACAACTTCCGAGAAACGGCAACCAAAACTCAAAGGTGACCCAGAAATGACAAAGGGGTTAGCAGGCATTTACCGGCTAACCCCCATCATTATTGGTCGGTGTGAAAGGATTCGAACCTTCGACCCCTTTCACCCCATGCTATTGGCTGTGGTTTTTCATCCCGAATCAGCGCCTTGTAATTGCTGCCAAAAAGGACTCGGTGCGGGGGTGGTTACCAACACGTCCAGCTTTTCACCTGTACGAAAATCTTCGATGCTCACGCATCCCCAATAACCGGCCTCTGCAGGACCGCTCATGTAACGTATCGCACGGGCGACCTGGGCAATCGTTGCGGGAGCGATTTCTATAACTGGTGTACCCATATTAAGCGACACCCGCAGACAGAGATGACCCGGCAGATCGGGCGCGGATTCCACAGCAGACCGACAAAACCCATCTTGGAACAATGCAGACCCCGTTGCGAACTGGTCTCGAATTTCCCATGTCATTCGACTACAAGCAATCGAGTAAAAGCTCAGACTTCTATCGCCGAAAGTAGCCAATTCCCTGGTGATGATATGAATTGGCCGACTCCAACGGTGTTCGTAGGCTTTCTGACCTTGGGGCAGTCCGTTGTAACAATAAAGTTCGACGGCATTGTCCGCCTTGAGCTTTACGCCAACGTTTGCACCTATCTGCCAGGACAGTGTCGCGTGAACCAATGCTTGAACAGTTCCCGCATAAGCCGAACCATCCTGCAAATCACCGAGCATCATGGAGGGGCGCTTGAGAACGATGTCGCGGATCGATAAAACTTCGATCTCGCTTTCCCCATAGGGACCCCAATCGGACTCCCGGGTCATGGGGCAACTGATGAGGCAGACCGTTGAACCAGGCTTGCCGTGCGTTCAGTCGGCCGCGCACAGTGCGCCAGCATAGGCTCGATCAGATCTGCCAGCTCCTCTTCATTCAACCCGCCCGGCCAGGGTTCGGCGTCGTCGTGAGGGGGCTGGCCCAAGACCTTCAGCCCGGCCGCCGTGAAGCCACCCAGCGGCCCCACCGCTGAAGAGCCGTGCGCGGCCACCAGTTGGCGAAACTCCTCGTATTTCGCAATGTCTGCGTTATAGCGCCGCAGCAGCACCTTGCGTTGGTCGTAGCTGCGTCGAGCTACCACGCGACCGCGTTCCACATACACGCGCAGTCGCTCTGCGTACTGGCCACCCCAACCCATGTGAAAGAAGTGCAGACATTCACCACGGTCTACTTCCAGCCGACCGCTGTACCAGTCGGCACAGATCGGAAATCGCAGTTCGCCAAAAATAGTCTGCGGGTCAATCGGCTTATTTTGATAGTCGTACAAGCCAATTAGAAAAAGAGTTTCATCAAACACCTCCCACAAGCCGATGTAACCACGATACAGCCCAGTGCTGTAGCCATCAGACATAGCAGCGATGTCGATGCCACGCGGCTCCAAATAAGGATCGAGCGGGAGTGAGTGAAGGAGCTCAAAACGACCATCAAGAAGCAGGAATTCCGACGTTTGCGAAGTCACTGTTGACCCTTCTTTTTTGGCAGATTTTGCCATCGGTTTATGGTGTGTAATTTTACCATCTAAGGCACCACTTTTCACTCTCAAAGTACCCTGTTTTTCGCCTCCTTTTTCAGGCGAAATTTCATGCACCAATTGCGCAATGAATGACGATGAAATTGACCGGCGAAAGTCGCCACCGCGTCGGGGCAAAGTCGTTGGCCAGTGACCAACCGCTCCGTGGGAATCCGTCGTTGATGTTGGCTGGGCAGGCCATCAGGGTCACACCTTCAGTTTGTTTAAATCCAGTTGTTTGATCGGGGTCTCGCGAAATTTTCAGCGACCCTTTGCCATTCAAGTTAAACTAAGTGCTACATCCTTGGACTTAACTGGACAACCTATGCACATATCCACACTCCGCGCCGCTGGTGGTTCCATCGCCGTGACCATTCCGCAGTCGCTGGCCAAGTCCACCGGCCTGCAACCTGGCGACAAGGTTAGCTTTGAATTTAACGCCGGGCGTTTGATCATCTCGCCGATCAGTCGGCGCAAGTACAGCTTGCAAGAGCTGTTGGCCATGCAGGGCGACGAGCCACTGGTGATCGACAAGGCTTGGGACAACATGCCCGCTGTCGGCCAAGAGGTTCCAGTTTGAGCCGCAAAGTTTGGCGGCGCGGCGACATCGTGGTCGCTAGTTTCGACCCCACGCTGGGCCAGGAGCAACAAGGACGCAGGCCCGGCATTGTGGTGACGCACGCGGATTTGAACCGGCTGGGCATGATCGGCGTGTGCCCCATCACGCAGGGCAGCATGGGCGCACGCAACGCGGGTTTCTCGGTCAGCTTGATGGGCACCGGCCCCCAAACGCAAGGCGTGGTGCTGGTTCACCAGTTCAGAATGATTGACCCGTCACAGCGCGGATTGACTCTGATTGAGCAAGCGCCGGACGATCTGGTGGAAGAAGTGCGGGCGCGGGTTGCTGCCATGCTGGATTGACCACAAAACCCGACATAGCGCGCACGTTATCCACGCCAGTCTGGACGAAGACGCAGGAATTACACACGCTATCAATTCAGTAGCTTATAACGAATGTTCTACAAGGGCTAGAGGCCAATTTTGGGCTATGTCTGCATTAACTGTTGGGATTGAAACCTGCCGAGCGCTTCGCACAGACAAGCAGTAGGCGATGCTTGTGCGATAGCGCTCCAGCAAGCGCCGCCAGCCCAGGTAAATTTCCAGATACTTGGTAGCGACCCCGTGAAAGCACCCCATCCACTGCTTGAGGCGACTGTCGTAGGCGTTGACATTTTGAATATGGAAGGCCTCGTCGATGACCCGGATGCCCTGCTGGACATTGATGGCGCGATGGGTAAGGCCGATATCACGGGCCACCGTTTGATAGACCGGGTCGCCATCTGTGCAAACAATGGCATCCTTGTCCCCCAAGGGGCGCAGCACGGCGGTGATGTGGGGCGCGTCGATCTTCTCCAGCCGGAAATCAGCGGTCTGGCCGCTACAGTCACGCACCACCAATACCGCAATGTGCTCCCACTGGGTGCCCACCCCGCCGCGTTTGCGTGCGGGCCGTGGCAACTTGCGTTGCCCATTGAAACAGACGGCGATCGCAGCGCCGTTACAGCGCCTTCCCCAACCGCCCCACTCCCTCCAAAATCTTCCCCACATCCGCTGTCGCAAAGCTAAGCCTGAAAGTAGCCGCATCCGCATCAGCCGCATAAAACGGCGCGCCAGGCAC
>JBKJZS010000111.1:0-10878 GCA_046714915.1 Polaromonas sp.
CGCTTACAACGCCAAATTCGGTTTTCCCTTCATCCTCGCGGTGCGTGGTCCGCGCGGAACCGGTTTGAGTCGGCAGGACATCACCACCACCTTTGAGCGACGCCTGGCCAACCACCCCGACTTTGAGTTGGGTGAAGCGCTGCGCAACATCCACCGCATTGTTGAGCTGCGCCTCAATGACAAGTTTGGTACGGAGCCGCAGCTTGGCAACCGGGTCTGGGACTGGCAGGAACAACTGTCCGTCTTCAGCGAGCCGGGTTACCTGGAGAAAGGCCAGCTCACGGTGACCTATCTGACCGATGCGCATCGCGCCGCCGCCCAACTGATCTCGCAGACGATGCTGGAAAGCGGCTTTGATGAAGTGGGCATGGACGCAGTCGGCAACGTGGTCGGCCGCTACAAGGCAAGCCCCCGCCTCAACCCTCTCCCGAATGGAGAAGGGGAGGGAGAGGAACAAAGATCCAGAATCCTGATGACGGGCTCGCACTATGACACCGTCCGGAATGGCGGCAAGTACGACGGCCGGCTCGGTATCTTTACACCCATCGCCTGTGTGGGCGAACTTGCGCGCCAAGGCAAACGCCTGCCGTTCGACTTTGAAGTGATTGGTTTTGCCGAAGAGGAAGGCCAGCGCTACAAGGCCACTTTTCTCGGTTCGGGCGCGCTCATCGGTCAATTCAACCCCGCGTGGCTGGACCAGAAAGACGTGGACGGCGTGAGCATGCGCGAAGCCATGCAGCACGCCGGCCTGCCCGCGACGCTGGAAGCAATTGGCCGGCTGCAGCGCACGCCGGCCGATTACCAGGGCTTCGTCGAGGTGCATATCGAACAGGGGCCGGTGCTCACCGAACTCGACATCCCGCTCGGCATCGTGACCTCCATCAACGGCGGCGTGCGTTATTTGTGCGAAGTGACCGGCATGGCCAGCCACGCCGGTACCACACCGATGGACCGGCGCCGCGATGCGGCCGTCGCCGTGGCCGAGCTGGCACTGTATGTCGAAAAACGCGCAGCGCAGGATGGCGACTCGGTCGGCACCATCGGCATGCTGCAGGTGCCCAATGGCTCGATCAATGTGGTGCCCGGCCGCTGTAGCTTCTCACTGGACCTGCGGGCGCCGACCGATGTGCAGCGCGACGCTCTGGTTGCCGACGTGCTCGGTGAACTCCAGGCCATCTGTGAACGCCGTGGCCTGGGCCGCAGCGTCGAGCAAGCGATGCGCGCCGCCGCTGCCCCGAGCGCGCCAGCCTGGCAACAGCGCTGGGAGCGGGCAGTGGACAGTCTCGGTCTGCCGCTGTACCGCCTGCCCAGCGGCGCTGGCCACGACGCGATGAAACTGCACGAAGTGATGCCGCAGGCCATGCTGTTTGTGCGCGGCCAGAACTCCGGCATCAGCCACAACCCGCTCGAAAGCACGACCAGCGACGACATCGAGCTCGCCGTTCAGGCCTTCCTCTGCTTGCTGGACGACCTCGCCGGCGACGCCACATGACGGATGACGAAAAGCTTGACGCCTGGGTCGACGCCCACTTCGACGAAGAAGTAAGCTTTCTGCAGGAGCTGATCCGCGTGCCCACGCCGACCCCACCGGGCGACAACGCGCCGCATGCCGAGCGCACCGCCGAGCTGCTCAAGGCCTTCGGTTTCGATGCGAAAAAACACAAAGTGCCAGCGGCCGAAGTCAAGGCCTACGGCCTGGTATCGCTGACCAACCTGATCGTGCGCCGCCACTATGGCGAGGGCAAAACCATTGCGCTCAACGCGCACGGCGACGTGGTGCCGCCCGGCGAAGGCTGGACCCAGGACCCCTATGGCGGCAACATCAAAGACGGCAGCATGTATGGTCGGGCCTCGGCCGTCAGCAAGTCCGACTTTGCCACTTTCACCTTCGCGGTGCGTGCGCTGGAGTCCCTGGATCTGCCGCTGAACGGCAACGTGGAACTTCACTTCACCTACGACGAAGAGTTCGGCGGAGAGTTAGGGCCGGGCTGGCTGCTCAGGAACAAGCTCACCCAGCCCGATCTGCTAATCGCCGCCGGTTTCAGCTACGAGGTGATCACCGCCCACAACGGTTGCCTGCAAATGAAAGTGACTGTGCACGGCAAGATGGCGCATGCAGCCATTCCCGACAGCGGCGTCGATGCACTGCAGGCGGCGGTGCATATCCTCAACGCGCTGTATGCGCAAAATGCGCTGTATAAAAAAATCACTTCAAGGGTCAAGGGCATCACCCATCCCTACCTGAACGTCGGTCGCATCGAAGGTGGCACCAACACCAACGTCGTGCCGGGCAAAGTGGTGTTCCAACTTGATCGCCGCATGATTCCCGAGGAAAACCCGTTTGAAGTAGAGCACGCGATCCGCAAGGTGATCGCCGACGCGGCGGCGCAATGCCCAGGCGTCAGCGTCGAAATCAAGCGTCTGTTGCTGGCCCATGCCATGCAGCCACTGCCGGGCAACCGGCCACTGGTCGAGGCCATCCAGAAACACGGCCTGGAAGTGTTTGGCGAGCCGATTGAGGTCATGGGCACACCGCTGTACACCGATGTGCGGCTCTACGCCCAGGCGGGTGTGCCGGGCGTGATTTACGGCGCCGGGCCACGGACGGTACTTGAGTCGCACGCCAAGCGTGCCGACGAACGGCTGGCGCTCGAAGACCTGCGCCGTGCAACCAAGGTGATTGCACGCACCCTGCGCGAGTTGCTGACGTGACCCCCCCAAATACTTGCCTGGCGCTCAGACGCCGTAACCATCACAGCCAACAACTCAAAGCAAGGATTTTGGATAAAAATCACTGCCTGGCCGCGCGGTGGCGCGAAGTTCAGGGGATATCCCGATAGTTGCACTGCGTATCTGGCCGACAATCGGGCACGCGAATGGTGCACCCGCGCGATGGTCGGGCATTGTTTTTGCTTGATTTTATTGCCAACAATTTCCCACCTGGAGCACCCATGTCAAAACGAACTTTTATCAAAACCCTTGCGGCACTGGCAATCAGCTGCACCAGCGCCGTCGGCGGCAGCGCCTACGCGCAAAACACCCCGATCAAGTTTCAGCTCGACTGGCGCTTTGAAGGACCGGCCGCGCTCTTTCTCACGCCAGCCGCGAAAGGGTATTTCAAGGACGCCAAGCTCGACGTGACGATAGATGCCGGCAATGGCTCCGGCGGTACCGTCACCCGCGTCGCTTCAGGCAGCTACGACATGGGTTTTGCAGACCTGGCCGCGCTGATGGAGTTTCACGCCAACAACCCGGATGCGCCGAACAAGCCGGTCGCCGTGATGATGGTCTACAACAACACGCCCGCCTCGGTAATGGCACTGAAAAAATCCGGCATCAAAACCGTCGCTGACCTGAATGGCAAAAAACTGGGTGCGCCGGTGTTTGACGCCGGCCGCCGCGCCTTTCCGATTTTTGCGAAAGCCAACAGCATCAGCAATGTGCAATGGACCGCGATGGACCCGCCACTGCGCGAAACCATGCTGGCCCGCGGCGATGTCGATGCCATCACCGGTTTCACTTTCACCTCGCTGCTCAACCTCGAAGCGCGCGGCGTGAAAGCTGAGGACGTGGTGGTGTTGCCCTACGCCGACAACGGCGTCAAGCTGTATGGCAACGTCATCATCGCTTCGCCAAAGATCATCAAAGAGAACCCCGCTGCCGTGAAAGCCTTTTTGCTGGCCTTCACCAAAGGTGTGAAAGAGGTGATCGCCAAGCCGGCGCTTGCGATTGAAGACGTGAAAGCACGCGACGGCATCATCAACGTGGCGCTGGAAACCCGCCGCCTGCAACTGGCCATCGACACCGTGGTCAACAGCCCGGATGCACGCGCCGACGGTTTTGGCCAGGTCAAGGGGCCGCGGCTGTCGCTGATGGCTTCCCAGGTTTCTGATGCGTTCAACACCAAGACCCGTGTGAACGCCGACAGCGTGTGGAACGGCTCCTTCCTGCCCACCGTCGCCGAGCTGAATGTGCTGCCTGCTGTGAAGAAGTAAAAACAGCCCGCAACGGCTGTCAATGCCACGGCCAGCCCTGCAACGCTGGCCGTTGCTTTAAGTGAACCAGAAACATCCACCCTCATGCAAGCTCCATCCGACGGCCATTTTGTTGACTTCAGCGATGTCTGGCTCGCCTACAACGACGAGTTGCTGGCGCAAAACCACTTTGCGGTGGAAGCGATTGACCTGAAGGTGCGCGAAGGCGAGTTCATCGCCATCGTCGGGCCCTCTGGTTGCGGCAAATCGACCTTCATGAAATTGACGACCGGCCTGAAGATGCCGTCCAGAGGTCGCATCCTGATCGACGGCCAGCCAGTGACCGGGCCGCTGAAAATTTCCGGCATGGCTTTTCAGGCTCCCTCACTGCTGCCCTGGCGGACCACGGTGGCCAACGTGCTGCTGCCGCTGGAGATCGTCGAGCCTTTCCGTAGCCAGTTCAAGTCCAGGCGCAAGGAATTTGAAGAACGGGCGCGCAAGCTGCTGCAAAAGGTCGGCCTGGGCGGTTACGAAGACAAATTTCCGTGGCAACTGTCGGGCGGCATGCAGCAGCGCGTGAGCATTTGCCGGGCGCTGATTCACGAGCCCAAAATGTTGCTGCTCGACGAGCCCTTCGGCGCACTCGACGCCTTCACGCGCGAAGAGCTGTGGTGCATTTTGCGTGACCTCTGGACCGAGCAGCGCTTCAACGTCATTCTGGTCACGCATGATTTGCGCGAGTCGGTCTTCCTGGCCGACACGGTGTATGTGATGAGCAAAAGCCCGGGACGCTTTGTCGTCAAGCGCGAGATCGATTTGCCGCGCCCGCGCGACCTCGAAGTGACTTATACCCAGGCCTTTGGCGACATCGTGCATGAACTGCGCAGCCACATCGGCGCCATACGCAGCCCGGTGACAGCCACCCCTTCTTCGGCGCCCGCCGGCCTCACACCATGACAAAAAAACAGATGGAGCGCTGGTCGCCCTTGGCCCTGCTGCTGGTCATCCTGGCACTTTGGCAGCTCGTGGTGATGGTGTTCCGCATCGCTGAGTACATCTTTCCTGCCCCACTCGCAATCGCGCAGGCCATGGCTGAATTTGCCGGCCCGATCGCGCAGGCCGCCTGGAAAACCTTCTGGGTCACCATGGTCGGCTTTGGCATTTCCATTGTGGTCGGCGTCATGCTCGGCTTTCTGGTCGGCTCCTCGCGCCTGGCCTATGCCGCCATTTACCCGCTGCTGGTCGCCTTCAATGCCGTGCCCAAGGCGGCGATTGTGCCGATCCTGATTGTCTGGTTCGGCATTGGTGTCGGCCCCGGCATACTCACCGCCTTCCTGATTTCGTTCTTTCCGATCACCGTCAACATGGCCACCGGTCTGGCAACTTTGGAGCCCGAGCTGGAAGATGTGTTGCGTGTGCTCGGCGCCAAACGCTGGGACGTGCTGGTCAAGGTTGGCCTGCCGCGCTCCATGCCCTACTTCTACGGCTCGCTCAAGATCGCCATCACGCTGGCTTTTGTCGGCACCGTGCTGGCAGAGATGACGGCCGGCGACTCCGGCATTGGATACCTGATGCTCAGCGCGGGCTCGCAGCAGCGCATGGCGCTGGCCTTTGCCGGGCTGGTCGTGATTGGCGCGATGGCCATGCTGATGTACGAGCTGTTCAGCTACATCGAAAAACACACGACCGGCTGGGCGCACCGCGGCACGCAGGGCGAATAATCACCCTGCCCTCATCCATGACCTGGCACGCTTCCCTGCAGCTTGACTATGCCTTGCAAGGCAAGCGCAGCGTCGCCCATTTTCACCACGATGGGCCGCTTCGTGTGTTGCAAAGCCTCTACCCCGAGGGCGATGCGGTGTGCCACAACGTGCTGCAAGCCGGTTAGGCTTCGTCAATAAATAAGTTGTTGAATTATTTGCAGACGGATATTCTCACCGCCTTCCTGATTTCGTTCTTCCCGATCACCGTCAACATGGCCACCGGTCTGGCCACTTTGGAGCCGTGTGCTCGGCGCCAAACGCTGGAACGTGCTGGTCAAGGTCGGCCTGCCGCGCTTCATGCCCTACTTTTTCGGCTCGCTCAAGATCGCCATCACGCTGGCCTTTGTCGGCACCGCTCTGCGTCTCTGCGGTGAAGGATGTTTTTCTGCCGGGCTGAGTAGTTACTTTTTACAAGACAAATCGGCTACAGCCCTTATACCAACTTCGTAAATAGCTATTTAATTAATAGCAACTTGAGCCAATGACCTCACCGTTCTGACGATTTCATGTTAATTTATGTATGCAAATTAACCATTAGATGGTAAATTTTCAGCAATGTTGACTCGAAAAACCCAAAAAATTGTGCAGCAAGCGCTTTCGCGGCAAGCCTCTGTGGCCTTGATCGGGCCGCGCCAGGTTGGAAAAACCACGCTGGCGCTGGCCATAGGTCAACAGCAAAACGGCTTGTACCTCGATCTGGAAGACGTTGAGGGACGCGACAAGCTCAGCAACCCCGGCGCTTTTTTGTCTGCCTACGAAGACCGGCTGGTGATCCTGGACGAAATTCACCGTGTGCCCGATCTTTTTTTGACGCTACGTGGCCTGATTGACCAAGGCCGCATCCGGGGCCGACGCACCGGGCGCTTTCTGCTGCTCGGCTCAGCTTCGCTCGACCTGATGCGCCAAAGCGGTGAAAGTCTGGCCGGGCGCATCAGCTACATCGACATGACGCCTTTGAGCGTGCAGGAAGTACCCACAGAGGCGTTGGAAGCGCTCTGGCTGCGCGGCGGTTTTCCTGACAGCTTTCTGGCGCAAGACGACCGTCTGAGCCTGGACTGGCGCAAAGATCTGCTGCGGACTTACCTGGAGCGCGATGTGCCGATGTTTGGCTCGCGTATTCCGGCAGAAACCCTGCGCCGCTTCTGGACCATGCTGGCGCACAGCCAGAGCGGATTGCACAACGCCTCGCGTCTGGCCGCTGGGTTGGAGGTAAGCAGCCAGAGCGTGAGCCGTTACACCGATTTGCTGGTTGATTTGTTGCTGGTGCGCAGGCTGCAGCCCTACCACGCCAACGTCGGCAAACGGCTGGTGAAGTCGCCCAAAGTCTATATCCGCGACAGCGGATTGCTGCATGCCCTGCTCAATGTGGTGGATCGCAACAGCCTGCTCGGGCATCCGGTGGTAGGCGCAAGCTGGGAAGGGTTTGTGATCGAAAACCTGATCAATGCCGCCCCGGCACTGACGGTACCGGGCTTTTACCGCACATCAGGAGGCGCAGAGATTGACCTGCTGCTAGAGCTGCCTGGTGGCGAGCGCTGGGCTATCGAAGTCAAACGCAGCCGCGCCGCCAAACCTGCCCGTGGGTTTTACGAGGCCTGCGACGACCTGAAACCGGCAAGGCGTTTTGTGGTGCATGCGGGACTGGACGGTCAAGGGCCCTACCCCATCAGTGCCGACGTGCAAGCCATCGGACTGCGTGGGTTGACGGACATGCTGGAACAACTGCGTGCTTGAGCATCTCAACACGCATGCCCGTCAGAACGCTCATGCCCTCACTGGCACGGCCTTGGGCTTCAAGCACGGCAAACTCCCGGGCCAGCTTGTAGCGAGTGTCAAAGTAAGCTGCGCCCAAACGCAGGCCATCACTGCCAACAGGCAATTGGTAAGCGATTCGGCCAAAAAGCAAGCCAGAACCACTGGTCAAGCCGCTGAATGACAGTTGAGCGCCTCTGCCCAGGGGACTTGGCCAGTGCAAAGTTGCCGCCCAGGTCGAGGCCCGCATGACGGCCGAGGGGCTGAGTAGGCGCCTTTTAGCAGCATGTAATGGTCAAAGCCCGTTAAACACTTGAGCAAAAAGCTCCTTAATAAATAGGGTCTCAAGTAAAGGAAAAGGAAAAGGAAAAGGAAATCAAAAAAATCGCTTGTCATGTTGACCAAATTGACTAATATTGTCATATTAAACAATATTTGGAATCGTTATGGCCATGATCACGATGCCCTCTGTGAGCGTACAAAACAAGTTTGGCAGCGTGGCCCGCATCGTGGCACGTGGCGAGCCAGTCACCGTCACGCAGTACGGTGAGCCAACCATGATGATCCTGCCGTATGACGTGGCGCAAGAGGCGTTGCGGGCTTACAAGGCGCAAAAAATGATTCGCTTCATGGACGCCATGCCGCCCGTTAATGCCGATGCGCCCGATTTATCTTTAGACGACTTCGCCGCGCTGGTGCATGAGCTACGCGCTTAAAAAGCGTGCGCAAGAAAGTCGTTTTTGACACCAGCTCGCTGCTGGCCGTGTGTATTTACCCTGACCGGGAACCCGTCAAAATTTTCCGACAGGCGCTGTTGCACTGCGAACTTGTTGCCACACCGCAGACGCTGACAGAGTTGGCGCAGGTGATTGGGCGGCCCAAGTTCGACACCTGGCGCCCGCACCAGGTGCGCAGGGCTTGGTATCAAAACTACGCGGCTAACGTGGTCGAGTACCCGCCAACAGAGCAGGTCACAGACTGCCGTGACCCAAAAGACAACAAATTTTTAGATGCTGCACTGGCAGCCAGCGCCGACGTGATTGTATGCAGCGACAACGATTTGCTGGTGCTGCATCCTTACAGAACGATTGATGTTTTGAACTTGCAGGATTTTCGCAAAAAATATTTGACAGAGCGATAGTACTTGCTTGGGATATTTGCCCTCAACCAGTCAATCTTGACGCGCAGCTGGGGATGTGAGGTAGCCACCGCCGGCTCGATTGATGAGGCCGTGGAGCTGGCCAGGCAAAGTGCGCCAGATGTGGTGCTGAGCGACTACCGCCTGCGCGGCCAGCACACCGGTCTGGAGGCGATCGGGGCGCTGCGCCAGTTGTTGGGCCAGCACCTTCCCGCGCTGATGATCACTGGTGACACCGCACCCGACCGCTTGCGTGAGACGCTGGGCAGCGGCGTGCCGCTGCTGCACAAGCCGGTGGCTGCTGATCAGCTTTACCAGGGACTGGCAGGCCTGCTGGCCGAGAGACAGCTGTCCCGTCGTTGATCGGGCGTCCGGGGTGTGCCGCCTTCTGATTTTTTGTCAAATCGGCCTGTATCCCTTATTAACACGGCGCCCCCAGCTATGCAATTAATAGCGTTTCTGGCCCTGCCTGTCATCCCGGACTTGATCCGGGATCCATCGTGGCATGCCGCCAGGGCTGCGAGTCAACGCGCCATGGATTGCGGGTCAAGCCCGCAATGACAGCTCAGGATGGCGTCATCGTCAAGTGGGAGCCGCGGGCCCGCAATGACAACGCCTAAAGAAAACGCTCGAGCAGGCGGCGCGAAGCGCGGTCCAGCGCGCCCATGTCCTTGACGCTGAAATGCACGCCGTGGCTGGCGGCGATCAGCAGGGACTGGCGGTTCAGCCGGCGAATGTCTTCCTCGCCCTTGAGCACAAACGAGGTGTCGCCGCGGTCGGTTTCCACCAGCCAGGTGCTGGGCGTGCCGAAGCTGGAGACGCTTTTGAGGCGGGTGATTTCAGGAACAAAATCGCGCAGCGCCAGCTCTTCTTCGAGGAGGCTGCGCAGAGTGTGCGGCAGTCCGCTCAGGCGCTCCAACCAGGCCAGCTCGTGGCCCTCGCCGCTGACCAGGGAGATCCCTTCATCGGGAGCCGCAATCGGAAAAGCGCGCACCGGCACGACGCCGACGTGGTGCTCGCCATTGCCGGTGATTAGCAGCAATTGGCCCGAGGCGTGGCGCTCGAGCTGGAAAGCCGGGCTGGCGGTATCGGTTTCAATGGAAGTCATGCAGGTTCCTCTCGTGATGCACGGGCTCAGACATTTCCGCTGTGCTGGGCGCTGTGGGCCACCTGCGAGGTCGCCAGCGCAATACGGCCCTCTTCGGCATCGGCATCGGCATTGCCTTCGCTGTCGACCTGGCGGGCCTGCGCTTCATAAAGTCGCCAATAAGCGCCCTGCAGGGCCATCAGCTCGTCGTGCGGCCCCACCTCCACCACCTGGCCGCGGTCCATCACCACCAGCCGGTCCGCCTTGCGCAAAGTGGACAGGCGGTGCGCGATCGCAATCGTCGTGCGGCCCTGCACCAGGTTGTCCAGCGCTTTCTGAATTTCCTTTTCGGTCTCGGTGTCCACCGACGAGGTAGCCTCGTCCAGGATCAGGATGCGCGGATCGATCAGGAGCGCGCGCGCAATCGAGATGCGCTGGCGCTCGCCGCCCGACAGGCTTTGTCCGCGCTCACCAACCAGCGAATCGTAGCCCTGTGGCAAGCGCAGGATGAACTCATGCGCGTGCGCCGCGCGGGCTGCGTCCACAATCTCGGCGCGGCTCGCGCCGGGTTTGCCATAGGAAATGTTCTCGGCAATCGTGCCAAAGAACAAAAAGGGCTCCTGCAGCACCAGGCCGATGTTGCGCCGGTAGTCGGCCACGGTAAAACGCCGAATGTCGATGCCATCGACAGTAATGCTGCCGTCGGTCACATCGTAAAAGCGGCAAATGAGGTTGACCAGCGTACTTTTGCCGGAGCCGCTGTGGCCGACCAGGCCGATCATCTCGCCCGGCTGTATCGCCAGGTCCAGGCCGCGTATCACCGCGCGGTTGCCGTAGCGAAAACCCAGGCCGCTCATTTCGACGCGTCCCTGCAGTGCCACCATCGGCACCGGGTTGGCCGGCTCCGGCACGTTGGAGACATGGTCCAGGATGTCGAAAATCCGCTTGGCCCCCGATGCCGCTTTCTGCGTGACCGACACGATGCGGCTCATCGAATCGAGCCGGGTGTAGAAACGGCCGATGTAGGCAATAAACGCCGTCAGCACGCCCACCGTGATCTGCTGCTTGGACACCAGCCAGATGCCAAAGGCCCAGACCACCAGCAGGCCGATTTCGGTCAGCAATGAGACCGTCGGCGTGAACAGCGACCAGACCTTGTTGAGC
>JBKJZS010000112.1:0-5288 GCA_046714915.1 Polaromonas sp.
GGTGGAACAGCCCCCTCGGGGGGCAGCGCAGCACACGCAGTGGCAAGCGTGGGGTCCAGTTCCGCCGCCGGGCCGCCCCAAGGTGGAACAACCCCCTCGGGGGGCAGCGCCGCCCACGCAGTGGCAAGCGTGGGGGCCAGTTCCGCCGCCGGGCCGCCCCAAGGTGGAACAGCCCCCTCGGGGGGCAGCGCAGCACACGCAGTGGCAAGCGTGGGGGCCAGTTTCATGGCGCCGTCTGCACCGTGAACGGCCGCAGCCCGTCGGTCGCCACGCGCAAGGCCCGCTCGGGCTGGCCGCTGGTGCTCAGAACAATGGCCTGGGGTCCGATGATGGGCTCTGGCCCGAGCTGCACGGAGGCCTGGCTGAGCACGCGGGTGTTTGGACCCAGCCAGTGCCGCGGCAGAGCCTGCGCCGGCAGACCGTCGAACTGGAACCCTTCGGCCGTGGTGCGCCAGCGCACCGCCACGCCGCTCGCGCGCGATTGAGCCCGGGCTGATTCCAGCAGCGCGGCCAGCCGCTCGGCTTCGCGCTCCAGCTGCACCTGCGACGAGTCGCGCAGCGCAAAACTCACGCCGGCCGTGGCCAGGGCCATGATGGCCACCACGAGCAGCAGCTCCAGCAGGGTGAAGCCGCGAGTGCGCAGGGGGGCGAAGCCTTTTGCCGCCGGGCCGTCCCAAGGAAAAAACGGCCCCTCTTCTTCGTGCAAGGGGCAGCGCAAGCCCGAAGGCTCACGAAGTGGCAAGCGTGGGGGTCGAAGGAGGGCGAGTGCGCCGTGAAGGGCCGCCCCAAGGGCAGACAGCCCCCTCGGGGGGCAGCGCAGCACACGAAGTGGCAAGCGTGGGGGCACGTCTTCTACTGCCAGCTGCCGATGTCGGCATTCTTGCCCTCGCCGCCGGCCTGGCCGTCGGCACCGAAGGACATCACGTCGATCTCGCCCTTCAGGCCGGGGTTGAGGTACTGGTAGGAACGACCCCAGGGGTCGTTGGGCAGCTTGTCCAGATAGGGCTTCCAGTTGGGCGGTACCGGGATCACGGTGGGCTTGGTCAACAAGGCCTGCAGACCCTGCTCCGCCGTCGGGTAGCGCTGGTTGTCGAGCCGGTACAGCTTGAGCGCCTGTGCCAGGTTGTTGACGTCGGTCCTGGCCGCCGTGACACGCGCGTCATCGGCGCGGTCGAGCACGTTCGGCACGATCAGCGCGGCCAGCACGCCGATGATCACCATCACCACCATGAGCTCGATCAAGGTGAAACCGGCCTGCAGGCGTCGGGTAGTGCCGCGCAGGGTATTCTGGAAATATTGCATGGGACTCCTGTGTCTTGAATAGGATTCGTATCCATCATAATCGCCGCATGTTGATGAATTTGCAAAGCCGGGGCTGGTCGCGCAGTGTCACCTTCGCGGTGTGGATGCTCGCCGGCGCCTGTGCGGTGTACTGGGGGCTCAAGTTCGGTGCTGACGCCGCGGGTCCGGCGGGGGCGCCCGTGGCGACGGCTTTCGTCGTGCCGGTCGACCCGCTGGCTGTGGCCCGCCTGCTCGGTGCTGCGGACGGCGTGGCGCCCGCCGCCCCCGTGGCCAGTCTTGCCAGCCGTTTCGCCCTGGTGGGCGTGGTGGCAGGTACCTCGCGCAATGGCGCGGCACTGATTGCGCTGGACGGCAAGCCGCCCAAACCCTACCGCGTTGGCAGCGCCATTGAAGAGGGTCTGGTGCTTCAGTCGGTGGCGCCACGCCGCGCGGTGTTGGGCGCGAGACTGGACGGACCAGCCGCGCTCACGCTGGAGCTGCCGCCGCTGAAACAGTAAGCACGCCCGCTGCATGAACCCTGTGCCGACACGCCGCCGCCCGGGCGATGCCGGGCGAAGTGGGCAAACCAGGAGCCGGCGGCTGCGGGGCCAATTGCGTCCCGGCGCCGACCCTCCCGGCAGCCGAACGCCATGCCCCGCTGTCAGTCGCTGTCATTGAAGTCAATTCGGCGCACAGGCTCTGCAATGCCTTGCCGGTCGTCAGTCTGGCAAAGTGACGCCTACCTTGCGGCCCGCCGCAACAATCTCCTGCCAGGTCTGGGCATCCAGCACGATGCCCTCGACCTGGCGCTGCAATTGGGTAGCGCGCTCCGGGTCGCCGGCGATCTGCACGGCGTCAAAGCCGGGTGCGACCGGCCCGGCCTTGAGCCAGTCAACAAAAGCCAGCGCTTCCTGCTCAAAGTTGGCCTGGGTGCCGAGCTTGGCCGGGTCGATCAGGATGCTCAACATGCCGTTGACGATGGCGCGCACGGCGGGGTCGGTCGGCTTGTGCCAGGTGCCGCCGCCTGTCAGGGCGCCGCCCAGTAACTCGCAGGCTACCGCCATGCCATAACCCTTGTGTTCACCAAAGGCCAGCAGCGCGCCGAACAAGCCCCTGCTTTGCGGCACCACGACCACCCCCGGGTCGGTGGTCGGCCGGCCGTCTTCATCGATCAGCATGCCGGCCTTGACGCGCCGGCCCTCGTTGTGCGCAACCCGCATCTTGCCTTGCGCAACACAGCTGGTGGCGAAGTCCAGAATGAAATGCGCCCCCACGCTTTTCACTCCGTGTAATGCGCTGCCCCCCAAGGGGGCTGTGCTTGCTTGGGGCGGCCCGGCGCGGCGCACGTTGGCCCCCACGCTGGTCGCTTCGTGCAATGCGCTGCCCCCTGGGGGCGGCCCGGCGTCGCTCGGGGCGCGCCCCTTGAGCGGCACGCCAATGCAGCAGGGGTTGGTGCCGAAGCGTCCGTCGGCGCCACCAAAAGGCGCGACGACCGGGCGCGACAACACATTGACAAAATGCAGCGACACCAGGCCTTGCGTCACGGCCATCTCGGCAAAGTGCCCGATGCGGCCGAGGTGGTGTGCATTGCCCAGCGTCATGATGCAGCTGCCATGCGCTTGAGCCCGCGTAATGGCGAGCGCCATCGCCTGCTCGCCGACGACCTGGCCGTAGCCGCGCTGGCCGTCCAGCGTGAGCATGGAACCGATATCAAGCACCGTTTTGACACTGGTATTTGGTTTCAGGCCGCCTTCGAGCACCGCCTCCACATAACGCGGCAGCATGCCCACGCCGTGCGAGTCGTGGCCGCTCAGGTTGGCCTGCACCAGGTTGGTCGCGACGGTTCGGGCCTCTTCGGGTGAACTGCCTGTTGCTCTTAAAACAGTAGCTACTTGAGCAAGTAATTCGGGGGCTTGAAGTGTTTTTTGCATAAAAAATTACATCACTGCCCCGACTTGCCAGGGCACAAACTCGTTTTGGCCGTAGCCATGCTTTTCGCTCTTGCTTTGCTCGCCGGAGGCGGTAGCCAGCACCATCTCGAAAATGCGCTGGCCCATTTCCTGGATGGAGGCGCCGCCGTCGATGATCTCGCCGCAGTTGATATCCATGTCGTCTTCCTGCTTGCGCCAGAGCGCCGAGTTGGTCGACAGTTTGAGCGAGGGCGAGGGCGCGCAGCCATAGGCCGAGCCGCGACCGGTGGTAAAGCAGATCAGGTTGGCACCGCCGGCTACCTGGCCCGTGGCGCTGACCGGGTCGTAGCCGGGCGTGTCCATGTACACAAAGCCGTGCTCGCTGACGGGCTCGGCGTACTCGTAGACCGCCTCCAGATTGGTCGTTCCGCCCTTGGCCACGGCGCCCAGAGACTTTTCAAGAATGGTCGTGAGGCCGCCAGCCTTGTTGCCGGGCGAGGGGTTGTTGTTCATCTCGCCGTCGTTGATCTGGGTGTAGTGCTCCCACCATTTGATGCGGGCGATCAGTTTTTCGGCCACCTCTGGACGCACGGCGCGGCGCGTGAGCAAGTGCTCGGCGCCGTAAATCTCGGGGGTCTCGCTCAAGATGGCGGTGCCGCCGTGCGCGACCAGCAAATCAACCGCCGCGCCAAGCGCCGGGTTGGCGGTGATGCCCGTGTAGCCTTCGGATCCGCCACACTGCAGGCCGATGGTGATGTGAGACGCGCTGCAGGGCTCGCGCTGGACGGCGTTGGCACGCGGCAGCATTTCCTCGATCAGGGCAATGCCCTTGTCCACCGTCTTGCGGGTGCCCCCGCTATCCTGGATATTGAAGACGCGGAAGTTGTCGCCCTCCCGCAAGGCGCTGTGGGCCAGCCAGGCGTTGATCTGGTTGGACTCGCAGCCCAGCCCGACAACCAGCACGCCTGCAAAATTGGCATGGGTGGCATAACCCGCCAGCGTGCGCTCCAGGATCTGCATGCCCATGCCCTCGGTATCCATGCCGCAACCAGTGCCGTGTGTGAGCGCGACCACGCCGTCCACGTGGGGAAAGTCTTTCAGCGCGCCTGGGTTGGTCTGCCTGGAAAAATGATCGGCAATGGCCCGCGCGGCCGTAGCAGAGCAGTTGACGCTGGACAAAATGCCAATGTAGTTGCGCGTGGCCACGCGGCCGTCCGGCCGCTTGATGCCCATGAAGGTCGCTTCACGCCGGGGCGCCGCCGGCTTCAGGTCGGCGCCAAAGGCGTAGTCGCGTGCGAAATCGCCTTTGTCGGGGCCCATGTCCAGGTTGTGGGTATGCACATGCTCGCCCGATGCAATGGCTTTGCTGGCAAAGCCGATGATCTGGTTGTAGCGGCGCACGGGCTCGCCCGTTGCCAGGGCGCGTGTCGCCACCTTGTGCCCGGGCGGGATCAGGCCTTTGATGATGACGTTTTCGACCTGCGTGCCGCCGACAAGCTGGCTGCGGGCAATCAGGACGTCGTCCTGGGGGTGGAGTCGGATGAAAGGAGTCATGGTCAGTAGTCCGTGTCGTGAAAATACCTGCCTGAAATAGCGGCTTTGTGCGTCATACGCTGCTGCCAGGTGAATGGGTAGTAGCTGACGGCCAGGCGCGGGAACGAGCGTGCAGCAACGAAGCGCCGGTCAGGATGATATCCACCGTACCGAGCTGCAAGCCCTGCTTGGTTTCGTAGACGTGCGCCCATTTCAGTTTTGTCTGGGCATTTGCAATGCCAAATTGGCCTGAAGCCACCGTAAATAATGCGCAAACAGCTATTAATTTAATAGCAAGCCGTTTTTTCATGATGATGTCTCCTGGGGTTGTCGCTGGATTACTGGCGGGTCAGGAAGAGTTTGCGCGGCGCCAGCTCGCGCTGTAACGGGCACAGGCCTTTTTCAGGTGCGCCTGCATGGCATCGCGGGCAGCGCCCGCGTCGTGGGAACGGATCGCTTCCAGCACGGCAGCATGCTCGACCAGCGCGGCGCGCCACGAGGCCGGGTTTTCGAAGTAGTCGCCCAGCCGCTCGAACAGGGGGCCGCGGCGGGCCTGCCAGTAGC
>JBKJZS010000113.1:0-5415 GCA_046714915.1 Polaromonas sp.
AGTACACAATCTTTGCTGAAGGCTCACGCGGCCACCTGGGCCGCCAGTTGATCGAAAAATTCAAACTCGACGCCGGCAAAGACCCGCAGACCTACGCCCTGGGCATCAAGGAGTTGTGGGAGATTGACCCAGCCAAGGCCAAACCCGGCTATGTCGTGCACTCGCTGGGCTGGCCCATGGACAACCAGACCTACGGCGGCGGCTTTCTGTACCACCTCGAAGGCAACAAGGTCACGCTGGGCTTTATCACCGGCCTGGAATACAGCAACCCGTGGCTCAGCCCGTTTGAAGAAATGCAGCGCTGGAAGACCCACCCCGCTATTCGCCAGTACCTCGAAGGCGGCAAACGCATCAGCTACGGCGCGCGTGCCATCACCTGCGGCGGCCTGATGAGCCTGCCCAAAACCGTGTTCCCCGGTGGCGCACTGGTGGGCTGCGAAGCGGGCTTTCTCAACTTCGCACGCATTAAGGGCAGCCACGCGGCCATGAAAACCGGCATGCTGGCCGCCGAGGCCGCGTATGCCGCAGTGACCGGCGGCCGCCAGCATGATGAACTGAGCGCTTACCCGCAAGCCTTCGAGAAGAGCTGGTTGTTTGATGAACTTGAGGTTTCACGCAACACCAAGCAGTGGATGAAAAAAGGGCTGTACCTGTCGTCCATCATGAACGGCATCGAGCTCTGGCTGCTGCCCAAACTCGGGTTCAAAGCGCCTCCATGGACCATTCACAACAAGGTGCCAGACCACGCCAAGCTCAAGCCGGCTTCCGAGTGCCCGCAAATTGTCTACCCCAGGCCGGACAACAAGATCACCTTTGACCGCCTGAGCTCGGTGTTTGTGTCCAATACCAACCATGAAGAGCACCAGCCGGCACACCTGACCCTGAAAGACGCCAGCGTGCCGGTCAACATCAACCTGGCGACCTATGCCGGGCCGGAGTCGCGCTACTGCCCTGCGGGGGTCTACGAGTTCGTCAAAAATCCGGATGACACAGACCGCCTGCAGATCAATGCGCAGAACTGTGTGCACTGCAAGACTTGCGACATCAAGGACCCCACGCAAAATATTGTGTGGGTCACGCCCGAGGGCGGCGGCGGTCCAAACTACAGCGGCATGTAAATTCACCGCACTTTGGGTGAACCGCTTCTGTCGCCAGGCAAGATTGCGGCACTGCGTCCATGTTGGGCGCGCATGGCGCTAGTGGAGTGTTGCATTCTTGATGGCACATTTAGAACCGATGGATTTTTGCTCAGGGCTAGGCGCAAACCACAGCGATACCCGTAGGTATCGCGCGGATTTGCAACAACGCCCTGGCGAAAAGACGCGGTTTTAAGTGCCAGATAGAGTGCAGCACTACACTAGACTTGGCACTGAAACAGTGGCGCACGATCAACCTTTATCTAAAGCGAAAGCCTCTATGCCCATGAATATTGTTATTACTGGCGGTGCCGGATTTTTGGGCGTTCGCCTCGCTCGTGAATTGCTAGAGCAGGGCTCGCTCGCGCTGGCCGGCAGCGCTGCCCAGGCCATTGCCCGCATTACCCTGGTCGACCGCGCGGCACCCCCAGCGGATCTGATGGCCGACAGTCGCGTGTATGCCGTCGAGGGCGATTTGAACCTATTGCTCGGCTCGAAAAATCCTTCTACTCCGGTGATCGCCGAGGGCACTTCCCTCGTTTTTCATCTCGCGGCGGCAGTCAGTGGAGAGTGCGAAGCCGACTTTGACCTGGGCATGCGCAGCAACCTCGACGCCACGCGCGCCCTCCTTGAAGCTTGCCGCAGTCTAAAGACCCCGCCTACCGTGGTCTTTGCCAGCTCGCTGGCCGTGTTCGGCAATTCGCCGGAACAGCCCCTGCCGGATGTGATCGAGGACAACACGCTGCCGACGCCGCAAAACAGCTATGGCATCCAGAAATTCATGGGTGAGCAATTGGTGGCCGACTATGCGCGCAAAGGCTTTATCCGCGGACGCAACGTACGCCTGATGACCGTCAGTGTGCGACCCGGGAAGCCCAACGGCGCGGCCTCGAGCTTTTTAAGCGGCATCATCCGCGAACCGCTGGCAGGCGTTCGGGCTGTGTGCCCGGTCAAACCCGAAACTCCGGTCGCCCTGGCCTCCCCGGCACGCACGATTGAAGGTTTGCTGAGGGCCGCTACGGCTGCCGATGGCCTGTGGGGTGCGCGAACGGCCATCAACCTGCCCGCACTGAAAACGACGGTTGGCGAGATGGCGGCTGCCCTCGACAATGTGGCCGGCAAGGCCGTCACCGGCCTTATTGACTGGCGTATCGACCAGAACATTGAACGCATTGTGAGCAGCTGGCCGGCGCACATCCGTTCGGTGCGGGCGCAGTCCCTGGGTTTGCGGCCCGACACCAGTTTTGAGGCCATTGTGCGTGATTACATCCGTGAAAATCCCGAGTCCATCCAGCCTCAAGTTCAGGCATAGTGATGGCTTCCATTATTTAGGAGAGAAAATGAAATTCACCCAACTGATGACAGGCCTGTCCATGGGCATGGTGCTGTCATTTGCCGCTCAGGCGCAGACCATTGTGAAGATTGGATATGCCACCACGAAGGAGTCGCACTATGGTGTCGGTTCTACCGTTTTTTGCGACGAGATTGAAAAAGGCACCCAGAGTCGCTATAAGTGTCAGCAATTCCCAAGCTCTGCGCTTGGTGGCGAACGTGAGATGACTGAATCGGTTCAGCTGGGCACCCTGGACCTGGTGAATACATCTACCGGCCCGATTGGCAATTTTGTGCCTGAAGTCAAAATCGTCGATATCCCCTTCCTGTTCCGCGACTACGACCATGCACGCAAAGTCATGGATGGCCCGATTGGCCAGGACATTCTGAGTAAATTCCCGAGCAAAGGCATCATCGCCCTTGGCTGGACAGAAAATGGCTTTCGCCACATGACCAACAACAAGCGCGCCATCGTCAAGCCGGCCGATGCTGCGGGCCTGAAGATGCGCACCATGGAAAACAAGGTGCACATGGATGGCTACCGCACCTTTGGCATTCTGCCCACACCCATGGCCTTCCCCGAACTCTTCGGCGCCTTGCAGCAGGGCACGGTTGACGGCCAGGAAAACCCCATTCCCGTCATCCTGGCGTCCAAGTTTGCCCAGGTTCAAAAACATTTGTCCCTGACCGGTCACGTTTATTCGCCAGCACTGCTGCTGATGTCGCCCAAGACCTGGGACAAGCTGACGCCTGCCGACAAGAAAGTGTTCACTGAAGCGGCCAAAAAAGCCGGGGCCGCGCAGCGCAAAAAGGTCAATGACGATGAGAACTCCGGCATTGCCCAGCTTGAAAAAGATGGCATGACGGTCGTTAAAGCAGTCGACGGCGCGGCATTCCGCGACGCACTGACACCCGCTTATGTCGGTTACGCGAAAGAATTTGGCGCCGACAACATCAAGAAAATTCAGGACGTCCGCTAAGCGCTGATGCCCGCAGTGTGGGTGCACACTGGCACCGCCCGGGACGCACCCGGGCGGTTCCTTTTCCGAAAGTCGCCAGCCGCTCCCCGTCCCCGCCGGCGGCTGAAAACCAAGAGCAACAGTGAAGACCTTTGAACACTATTTTTTGAGTGCCAACCGCTGGGCACTCATCCTCCTTCTGGCCGCCATGGCCGTCATCATCTTCACCAATGTGGCTCTGCGCTATTTGACCAGCCAGTCCCTGGAATGGGCTGAAGAAGTGTCCCGCCACATGATGATTTGGCTGACCTTTCTGGGTGCCGGGCAGGTGTTGCGTTACGGCGGCCACATTGCCGTGGAAAACCTGCAGGATGCTCTGCCCCGGTCCATGGCCATCGCAGTGCGGATCTTTGTTGCGCTGCTGCTGTTTGCGTTTTTCGGCTTCATGATCTGGTACGGCTGGCTCTACATGGGCCGCACTATGTTCCAGATGACGGCGGCCACCCAGATCCCGTTTGGTTACATCTATGCAGCCATGCCTGTTGGCGGCGTCTTGCTCACCGTGCACTGGTTGTTGATCGTTCGCGGTTACGTGCTGCGACGAGAGTTCGCATCCGATGCGCATTTTGACGCCACCGCGAGTGCTTCGCTATGAGGGCCACCGGACTACACCCAAGTGCAGTGTTGCACTCTATCTGGCACTTAAAACCGCGTCTTTTCGCCCAGGGCGTTGTTGCAAATCCGCGCGATACCTACGGGTATCGCTGTGGTTTGCGCCTAGCCCTGAGCAAAAATCCATCGGTTTTGAATGCGCCATCAAGAATGCAACACTACACTAGCGGCACCATTCAATGGAGATAAGCCGATGGTTTACGCGAAGACGGAGTTGGGTCAAGCTGCATTGCAGAACCGTTCAGTCGGGCTTACGCCCCGGCAGCGCTCGGCATTCATCATGTTTGATGGGAAGCGCAGTACAGAAGACGTCCTCAAGGCAACCGGCGCGCGTCAAGGTAGTTGTCGCCTGATTCACGCAGCTAACTGCTGAATAAGGTTGCCCGAGTGCTCCGAGATGATGGAGTCACGTTCCGGGTTGACAGTGACAGGCCCCATGGGCTGCCAGTTGCGCGTATTGCGTGACCAGCGCCCTGGCTTGAGCCCTTTTGCTGTCGTGTACAAGGCATGACGTGCCGCAAGAATGGCGTGGTCTTCACCTGCATGGCGCTGCTGCGGCGAGACGTAGCGAATACCACTGTGTTTGTGCTCAACGTTGTACCAGTGCACAAACGAAGCGCCCCAGTCCCGTGCAGCCTGCAGCGTTGCAAAGCCTTTGGCAGGAAACTCAGGGCGGTACTTGGCCGTGCGAAACAGCGACTCCGCATAGGCGTTGTCATCACTGACCCGAGGGCGCGAGTACGACGGCTTCACACCCAACCAGTCGAGCATGGCCAACACCGTGGTGGCTTTGAGCGTGGAGCCATTGTCTCCATGCAATACCGGTTTGACAGCAAGCGCTGCAATGCCCTCGGCCAAAGCAGTACGGCGTACCAGATGAGACGCATGGTCGGATGAGTCGTTGGCATGCACCTCCCAACCCACAATCTTGCGGCTGTACAGGTCCAGGATCAAGTACAGATGAAACCAGCGTGCGACTACGGCAGCTGGCAAATACGTCATGTCCCAGCACCAGACCTGGCTGACCGCACTGGCGATGTGGGTAGTCGGCGGGCGTTTGGCTCTGGGGGCCTTGGTGCGGCCTCGATGAGCCGTTTGTCCGTGCGCGCGCAGCACCCGTGCGAACGTGGATTCGCTGGCCAGGTAGACGCCCTCATCGGCCAGCATGGGCACGATGCGCGCTGGCGGCACGGCGCAAAAGCGCGCTTCGTTGGCCACGCTGAGCAGCTTTGCACGCTCATCGAGGCTCAAGGCATGAATGGGCGTGGGATGCACCGCTGCGGGTCTGCCATCGCCCTTGGTCAGTGCCTCCTGCG
>JBKJZS010000114.1:0-2240 GCA_046714915.1 Polaromonas sp.
GGGCATGGACACGTCCCTGCCTGAGCACCGCATCAACATTATCGACACCCCCGGCCACGTGGACTTCACCATCGAGGTGGAGCGTTCCATGCGCGTGCTGGACGGCGCCTGCATGGTGTACTGCGCCGTGGGTGGCGTGCAACCCCAGTCGGAAACCGTCTGGCGCCAGGCCAACAAGTACCGCGTGCCGCGGCTGGCCTTCGTCAACAAGATGGACCGCACCGGCGCCAATTTCTTCAAGGTCGTGGAACAGATGAAGCTGCGCTTGAAAGCCAGCCCCGTGCCCATGGTGATCCCGATCGGCGCCGAAGAGAACTTCACCGGCGTGGTGGACCTGATCAAAATGAAGGCCATCATCTGGGATGAGGCTTCGCAAGGCATGAAGTTCGACTACCGTGAAATTCCGGCTGAGCTGCTGGCGTTGGCCAAGGAATGGCGCGAAAAGATGATCGAAGCCGCTGCCGAGGCTTCGGAAGAGCTCATGAACAAATACCTCGAAGAGGGTGAGCTGACCGAAGAAGAGATCAAGTTCGGCATTCGCACACGCACGATTGCCAGCGAAATCCAGCCGATGTACTGCGGCTCTGCGTTCAAGAACAAGGGCGTGCAGCGCATGCTGGACGCCGTGATTGAATTCATGCCGTCGCCCATCGACATTCCGCCTGTCAAAGGCATGGATGACGACGCAGCGCCGGTCACCCGCAAAGCCGACGACGCCGAGAAGTTCTCCGCGCTGGCTTTCAAGCTCATGACGGATCCGTTTGTGGGTCAGCTGACCTTTGTGCGCGTGTACTCTGGCGTGCTGAAAAAAGGCGACAGCGTTTACAACCCGATCAAGGGCAAAAAAGAGCGTATCGGCCGTATCGTGCAGATGCACGCCAACAACCGCCAGGAAGTCAGCGAAATCCGAGCCGGCGACATCGCCGCCTGCGTCGGCCTGAAAGACGTCACCACCGGTGAGACCCTGTGTGATCCGGATGCCATCATCATGCTGGAGCGCATGGTGTTTCCCGAGCCGGTGATTACGCAGGCGGTGGAGCCCAAGACCAAGGTTGACCAGGAAAAAATGGGCATTGCCTTGCAGCGCCTGGCTCAGGAAGACCCGTCTTTCCGCGTCAAGACCGACGAAGAGTCCGGTCAGACCCTGATTGCCGGCATGGGCGAGTTGCACCTCGAGATCATTGTCGACCGCATGAAGCGCGAATTCGGCGTCGAAGCCAACGTCGGCAAGCCGCAAGTGGCCTACCGCGAAACCATCCGCAAGACCATCGAAGATGCCGAAGGCAAATTTGTGCGCCAGTCGGGCGGCAAGGGCCAATACGGTCACGTGGTGCTCAAGATTGAGCCGAACGAGCCCGGCAAAGGCGTCGAATTTGTCGACGCCATCAAGGGCGGTGTGGTGCCGCGCGAATACATTCCAGCGGTCGAAAAAGGTATCCACGAGGCCGTGACCTCGGGCGTGCTGGCCGGCTACCCGGTGGTGGACGTCAAGGTGACACTGCATTTCGGTTCCTACCACGACGTGGACTCGAACGAGATGGCCTTCAAAATGGCCGCGATCTTTGGTTTCAAGGAAGGCTGCCGCAAGGCCAACCCGGTGATTCTGGAGCCCATGATGGCGGTAGAAGTCGAAACGCCTGAAGACTACGCTGGCAACGTGATGGGCGATTTGTCCTCACGCCGCGGCATGGTGCAGGGCATGGAAGACATGCTCGGTGGTGGCAAGGCCATCAAGGCGGAAGTTCCGCTGTCCGAAATGTTCGGCTACTCGACCACGCTGCGTTCGATGTCGCAGGGCCGTGCCACCTACACCATGGAGTTCAAGCACTACTCTGAAGCGCCGCGCAATGTGTCGGAAGCCATCATGGCAGCAAGGGCAAAGTAAAGAAATTGCGGGACAGACCAACGCACGCGCTACGCGCCGCGTTGCTCTGTCCCCAACTGAGTAGTCCCCGAATTAAATTCCCTGTCTGCGATTGTGTGCCCCTCACTGCCCGTGGTGATGGAACAAGCAACACAGTGCAGACGTTAAACCGTACACGGGCATGTTCTTTATCTGGAGTTAAAAATGGCAAAAGGCAAATTTGAGCGGACCAAGCCGCACGTCAACGTTGGCACGATTGGGCACGTTGACCATGGCAAGACCACACTGACGGCAGCGATCACGACCGTGATGGCGGCCAAGTACGGCGGTGAAGCCAAAGGCTACGACCAGATTGATGCGGCGCCGGAAGAAAAAG
>JBKJZS010000115.1:0-5686 GCA_046714915.1 Polaromonas sp.
GTTGATAAGTAATTCGTTCATCCGGTCTCCGACGGGTAGCCCCTAGGCAGACCTGGGCCGCCACGGGGCGAAGAGCCGACGACTCTGGCGTCGGCCGATCCGGTGCAGCGGAGAAGCCGCAAACGTGGGGGCCACATTCAATGCTCCTCGCCCACATTCTCGCCAAGATAGGCCGCCTGCACCGCGGCGTCGGCCCGGACTTCTGCCGGTGTTCCGCTCGCAATGACCTGGCCGTTGACCATCACGGTCAGTTGGTCAGCCAGCGTGAAAACCGCATCCATATCGTGTTCCACCAGCAAGATGCCGTGGTCCGCTTTGAGTTTGAGCAACAGCGCCACCATGCGCTCTGCCTCCACCGCACCCATACCCGCCAACGGTTCGTCGAGAAGCAGTACCTGCGGCTTGGTGGCCAGCGTCATCGCAATTTCCAGCTGCCGCTGCTCGCCATGGCTGATGGCGCCCGCCATCGCGTTCCTGCGGTTTTCAAGACCGGACAGCTCGATTGCCCTTTCTGCGCGGTCGTTGACAGCTGCGAAATTGGTAGCGCGGCGGAGCCAGCTCAGGCTATGGGGTTCGCGCGACTGCGAAGCCAGGCGAACGTTGTCCCAGACCGTGAAGGGCAGGAAGATATTGGTTTTCTGGTAGCTGCGACCCAGGCCCTGGCGAGAGATTTTCTCGGGGCTCCAGCCTGTGACGTCTTTTTCTCCGAGCCAGACGGCGCCGGATGTGGGCGGAAGGTCACCCGAGAGCAGATTGGTCAGCGTCGATTTTCCGGCGCCGTTGGGGCCGATGACGGCGTGAATCTGCTTGCGGCGCAAATCCAGCGAGACCTCGTTGACGGCTACCAGGCCGCCAAAACGCTTGGTCAGATTTTTTGCGGAAAGCACTATGGCTCCCACGCTGGCCTCCGATCCCGGTTCGTACTGGGCCTGTCGAAGGATGCCCGCCGAGGGGGCGTTCGCACCTGGGGACGGCCCGGCGGCACGCTGGACTTCACTCATTCGATGCCCCCTTGCGTTTACCAAAGCGCTCCACCAGGCCCAGGATACCGCGCGGCGCAAAAGTTACCAGCAGCACGATGAATAAACCCATCCACAGCTGCCAGTGCTTCCCCAGGTTGACGCTGCCGACCTGCGGCAAATCCTTGAACACATGCAGCAGGTACTCGAAGGCGAACGCGCCCACGATGGCCCCGGCAAAGTTGCCCATTCCACCCAGGATGACCATCATGATGCCGTGCGCACTCATGTGAAAACCCATTAGCTCGGGGTTGATGTAGCCGGTTTGCAGGCCCCACAAATAGCCAGCCAGGCCGGCCAGGCTGCCAGCCAGCGTGAAGGCCGCCAGTTTGTAGCGGAAAGTCCCGAATCCCATAGCGCGCATGCGGTGTTCGTTAACGCGGATCCCGGCCAGCGCGCGCCCAAACGGACTCCACAGCAGGCGGCGTAAAAAGGCGTAGACCAGCAGCACCGCGGCCAGCGTGAAGTAATACAGGGTGAGCTTGTTGTCCAGATTCCACCAGGCAAAGGGCGTCCAGCCAAAAAACGCTATGTCGGGTTTGAAGTTGACATACAGCCCGTCCGAGCCCCCCAGCACCTTGTTGTCAAAAAACAGGAAGAACACCATCTGCGCAAAAGCCATGGTCACCATGATGAAATAAATGCCATGCGTGCGTACGACGAAAAAGCCGATGACCAGCGCGGCCAGCCCGGAGGCCAGCACGGCCAGCGGCAGGGTCCACCACAGGCTGACGGGTTCGCCCTGCGGCGTGAGAAAGGCCAGTGCATAACCGGCCAGGCCAAAGTAGGCCGCATGACCCAGGGAGACGAGGCCGGTCACGCCCTGCAGAAGATCCAGGCTCATGGCAAAAATCGCCATGATCATCATGCGGGTGACCATCTGGGTGTAGAAGTCGGTGCCGACAAACGGGAAGGCGGCGAGGGCGACGAGGCCCAGCGCGAGCGTGACCTGCACGCCACGCGGCAGAACTTCGAGATTCGCTTTAGCGGCGCTCATACAACCGTTCCAAAAGAAGCGCGGTCAATTTGCCGACGGGCCGCCCCCGGGGAAATTAGCCCCCATACACCCTGGAAGGGGCAGTGAACCCCCGTAAGCGCACGAAGTGACGAACGTGGGGGCCAGTTAATCATTGCCTGAACAGGCCTTCCGGCTTCCAAAGCAGCACAGCGGCCATCAGCATGTAGACCAGCATGCCGGCCACCTGCGGCAAGAGCACTTTGCCAAAGGTGTCGACCAGGCCAACGAGCAGCGCCGCAATCATGGCACCACGTACCGAACCAATGCCGCCGATCACGACCACCACAAAACACATGATCAACACCTGGGAGCCCATGTTCGGATAGACGCTGGCAATGGGCGCGGCAATCATGCCGGCCACCGCAGCCAGCGTGACGCCGAGCGCAAACACCACGGCGTGAATCAGCTTGATGTTGATGCCCAGCGCCCCGGCCATGTCGCGGTTGAATGCGCCGGCGCGGATCTTCATGCCCAGACGGGTTTTTGAGATTAGCAAGTAGAGCCCAAGTGCCAATGCAATACACACGCCCGACATGAAGAGGCGATACACCGGATAGGACAGGTTGTCCGTCAGCGGAATGGAAGCGCTGAGCAGCTCCGGAATAGGCACGCCATGCACATCGTCACCCCAGAGGATGGAGCGCAGTTCCTCAAAAATGTAGATCAAGCCAAAGGTCAGCAGCACCTGGTCGAGGTGGTCGCGCTGGTAGAAGTGGCGAAACAGCAGCCACTCGAGCGTCAGCCCGAAAACTGCCGACAGCGCTGCGCCCCCAAAAATGGCCAGCGTCAGGCTGCCGAACTGGGCGCTGAGTGACCAGGCCAGGTAGGCGCCCAACATGTAGAAGCTCCCATGCGCCAGGTTGACTACACCCATGATGCCGAAGATCAGCGTCAACCCGGCGGCCAGCATGAACAGCAGCAGCCCGTATTGCACGCTGTTGAGCAACTGGATGAGAAAGTTGGCTAAATCCATCGCGTGGATTCAGGCCTGCCTGCGTGTGAGCAGCAGCAGTCCGCCCATCCAGCGCGCGCCGTACCCGGTTGCTCAAAAATGGCGGGGACGCTGTATGTATCGAGCGGCCCGCAGGGACGCCAGAGTCCAGCAGGGGCCGCGGAACCGGCTTCGCCGGGCCGCAGGTGCAGCGGCCCCCTCGGGGGCAGGGAGCTACACGCAGTGAGCAACCGTGGGGGCATGTTCTAGCCCATCTTGCAGCCGGCGCCGGAGTCTGCCAGCGCTTTGGCGGCCACGCCTAGCACCTTGTTTTCCTTGTTCTCAACGATGCGCAGGTAGATGTCCTGCACCGGGTTGTGAGCCTTGCTCATGGTCCACTTGCCGCGCGGGCTGTCGATCACCGCTGACTCGAGCGCCTTGTACAGCGCGGGCTTGCTATTCAAATCGCCTTTAACGGCATTGGCGCCCTGGATCAGCAACAGGCCGGTGTCATACCCCTGCATTGCATAGACATCGGGCTGGCTGCGGAAGGCGGTGGCATAGGCCAGTCGGAAGGCCTTGTTGCGCGGTGTGTCCAGCGAATCACTGTAGTGCATGGTGGTGATGATGCCGTCGGCAGCAGGGCCGGCTGCCTCAAGGACCCCCTCGGTCAGGAAGCCCGAACCATACAGCGGAATCTTGCCCTTGAGGCCGGCCGCGGCGTAGTCGCGGATAAACTTGGCAGCACCGCCACCGGCAAAAAAGCAGGCCACGGCATCGGGTTTGAGTGCCGCAATTTCGGTGAGCAGCGCCTGGAACTCGACGTTGGGGAAAGGCAGGCCGAGCTCTTTGATGATGCTGCCGCCGGCGGCGGTGTAGCTTTCCTTGAAACCTTCAAAAGCCTCATCGCCAGCTGCGTATTTCCAGGTAATCCAGACGGCTTTTTTGTGACCCTTGGCTATCATGGCCGGGCCCAGCGCGCGGGTCGGCTGCGAGTTGGTAAATGAAGTGCGGAACACGTTGGGTGCGCACAGACTGCGGGTGGCGGCATGCACGCCGGCGTTGGGGATCAGGCTGAGTACGCCGGACTCACGCGCCACTTTCTGGATACCCATCTGCACGCCCGAGTGGACCGTGCCCACCAGCACGTCGACCTTGTCGCGCTGCACCAGTTTGGTGGCGTTTTCAATGCCCTTCGAAGGCTCGGACTCGTCATCGACCTTGAAATACTCGATCTCGCGACCACCCAGCTTGCCGCCCTGCTGGTTGACCGCCAGGCGAAAACCGTTTTCAATCGCGACGCCAAGTTGTGCAAATGTGCCGGTATAGGGCAGCATAAAGCCCACGCGCACCTTGTTCGATTGCGCCCTCGCTATTTCGGGCAGCAGCAGACCAGCTGATGCCGCGCCGATGACGGCAGCACCGTGGCCCAGAATCAAACGGCGTGAGGGGAGGCGAGAGATCATGAAAAAACTCCTGGTTGAGACGGAATACGAAGCACTGGAACGGTCTAAATACTAACGGCGTCCACTTGAAAACAGCCTAGTGAAAAACCCGAAATTCAAGATTGAATTATTTAGCTATAAAGAAAGCAACCAGCGAGATTGTGCGCTCAGGCCTGGATTTGGCGCAATTTGAAACGTTGAATTTTGCCGGTGGCCGTTTTCGGCAGTTCCGGCACAAACTCTATCCAGCGCGGGTATTTGTAAGGCGCCAGTTGCTGCTGCACATGCGCCTTGAGTGCGTCAGCCGAGGCCGCGAGACCGGGTTTGAGCACCACACATGCTTTGGGTTTGACCAGCCCGTCACTGTCGGCCATTCCAATCACTGCGGCTTCCAGCACCGCCGGATGTGTCATCAGGCAGGCTTCGACCTCAAACGGCGAAACATAAATGCCGCCGACCTTGAGCATGTCATCGCTGCGACCGCAGTAGGTGTAGTAGCCGTCGGCATCGACCGTGTATTTGTCGCCGCTGCGTGTCCATTCGCCGGCAAACGTGGCTTTGGTTTTGGCGCGGCTGTTCCAGTACATCAGTGCCGAGCTCGGGCCCTTGATCTGCAACTCGCCGATTTCACCCACGCCGCAGTCCCGACCGCCGTCGTCGACGATGCGCAGCGCATAACCCGGCACGGCTTTGCCGGTGCTTCCATAACGCACTTCACCGGGCCGGTTGCTCAGAAAGATGTGCAGCATTTCGGTCGAGCCGATGCCGTCGAGAATGTCGCAGCCGTAGTGCGCCGTCCATTTTTTGCCGATTTCCGCCGGCAAGGCTTCACCGGCGCTGGTGCAGACACGCAGCTTCAGTTCCGCCCTGGAAGGGCGCGCCGGATCCGCCAGCAGGGCGGCGTACAAGGTGGGCACACCGTAGAAGATGGTGGGCTGATGCTTTTTCAGGATGCCAAACACGTCGGCCGGCGTCGGGCGCGACGGCAGCAGGATGGTGGTGGCACCGACACTCATTGGAAAGGTCAGCCCGTTGCCGAGGCCGTAGGCAAAAAACAGCTTGGCTGCGGAGTACACGACGTCGGACTCCCGGATGCCCAGCACCGCGCGGCCATACAGCTCGGCCGTTTGCACCAGGTGGCTGTGCAAATGCACCGTGCCTTTGGGGGTGCCGGTCGAACCGCTTGAATAAAGCCAGAAGCAGGCGTCATCGGCGCAGGTGGTCGCTATGGTTTTAGTAGCTGACTGCGCCCGTAACATCTGGGCCAGAGTCG
>JBKJZS010000116.1:0-1917 GCA_046714915.1 Polaromonas sp.
CCGGGACTCGTCGACACGCCAAATCGTGCGGTGTTCGTCCGTCGTCACAATCTCAGGACGCTGCCATCTCCGACGGATTGATATCGACCTGGCCCACATAGTCAAAGTCCCTCGTGTTGCGGGTGACCAGCCGCAAGTCATGGTGCAAGGCCGTGGCGGCCAGCAGGCTGTCGATAGCGGGCACGGGACGGCCCGCCTGAGCAAGTAGCCGGCCCCAGTGGTCGGCCACCTCCGGGCCAACTGGCAAAATACGCGGCCCAAACCAGTCGCGCAAGTCGTGCTCCAGCCAGAGGCGCAGTTTTTCGCGGCGCTGGGTGTCTGTCAGTTTCTCGACTCCTTTGCGAATTTCACCCAGCGACAGGACGCTCAAAAACAAGGCGTGGTCCGGTGTGTTCGCAAACCAGTGCAGCACGGCGGCGTCCGGTTTGGGGCGCACCAGTTCCGATAGGACGTTGGTATCAATCAGGTAGCTCACAGCGCAATCTCGCGCGTCAAACCTGCTTGCCGCTCACTGTCCAGCTCCAGCCCGACCAGCGGCGAGCCGCGCATAAACCCGACAAACCCAGGTTTGGGATGCGTCAGTCGCGCGTATTCCGCACGCGAAACCAGCACCGCCACGGGCTCCCCGCGTACCGTGATGCCTTGAGGCCCTTCGCTCACTGCACGCTTCACCACCTCGCTGAATTTGCTTTTTGCTTCCTGCAGTTGCCACGTAGACATGGGAGCCTCCAATCTGGTCAGTCTAGTCAGATTGTACTTTGGGGTACGGCCTTGTGCAATGCGGCCTATGCTGCCCCTGCAACGCGACCGGCCGCAGCCAGCAGCCTGCCAAACCGCCTTGCGACCGGTATGTGCCTAACGCAGCCTGGAGCATCTCGCGCCTTCCACTTGAGACAGGCGGCGCGTTCAACAGGTCGTCGACCATCGCTCAACTCACCCAAATGAAGTTTCCCCCGTAGATCAAATGTCTGACGTATGATTTGCGGTAATGATCCCGCGAACCATCGAATCTATTGTGCGTAGTCGCCTGGCCAGCGTGGTGCCAGCCGTTGCGCTGCTGGGACCGCGCCAAGTCGGCAAAACCACGCTGGCCCGCAAGATCGCGGCGGACTGGGCAAGCGGCGCAGTTTACCTGGACATGGAGCGTCCAGCAGACCGGCGACGGCTGGATGACGCAGATGCTTACTTGAGGGCGCAAGCCGGCAAGCTGGTGGTTATTGACGAAATTCAACGCGCACCGGGTCTGTTTGAGGTGCTGCGCGGCATCATTGATGACCGGCGTTCCGCAGGTGAGCGGTTTGGCCACTTTCTGCTGCTGGGCTCGGCCGCGCTTGAACTGATGCAACAGTCATCAGAAACACTGGCGGGGCGGGTGGCTTATCTTGAAATTGGGCCCGTGGACATTCTTGAGGCGAGCGCAGCCGGTCTGGATGCCCAACCGCTTTGGCTGCGCGGCGGCTTTCCCGAGAGCCTGCTTGCAGCCGGCGATGGCTCCAGCCTGGACTGGCGGCGGGACTTTATCCGCTCTTATCTGGAGCGGGACGTGCCCATGTTTGCCCCCCGCATGCCGGTGCAGACGCTGGGCCGCCTGTGGACCATGCTGGCCCACCAGCAAGGTGGCTTGCTCAATCAGGCACGACTGGCGGCCGGCCTGGGCGTATCAGCGCCCACCGTGACGCGCTACATCGATCTCATGGTGGATCTGCAGCTGGTGCGCCGCCTGGCACCATGGAGCGGGAATGTCGGAAAGCGCCTTGTGAAGGCCCCCAAAATTTACGTGCGGGACAGTGGCATTGTTCACGTGCTGCTGGACTTGGAAACCAGCAACGATCTATTGGGTCATCCGGTGGCGGGGCCGAGCTACGAAGGCTTCGTCATCGAAAATCTGATTCAGTGCGCCGGGCCACGCTGGAGACC
>JBKJZS010000117.1:0-1901 GCA_046714915.1 Polaromonas sp.
TTAACTGGAGTTACATCATGGAAAAGTTTATTTCGGCTACCCGTCGTTTCCTGCGCGACGAAGAGGGCGTGACGGCGATTGAGTATTCGCTGATTGCGGCGCTTATTGCTGTGGGGATTATCTTGGCCACCACGATGGTGGGTGACAGAATCTGCGCCACATTCAACTCGGTTGGCGTGGCAATGGGCGGAACGGCAGCCGCTTGCTAACGCCTTCACTCCAAGGTGACATCGCCTCTCAAAGAGGTGATGTCTTCCTCAGGAGCGGAATGTTGCTGGCCACGCAGGAGTTCAGAAATGGTGAATTTACGCCGCAAGAGACGCACCGGCAACCAGGGTCATTTGGCAAGCCTGCATCGGGGCGTTACTTCCATCGAATACGCATTGTTGGCCGCTTTGATCGCTATCGCCATCGTCGGTGCTGTGTCTGCTGCCGGTAGTGCCAATGCCGCTCACTGGTCGGATTGGGTTGGCAGGGTAGTGGCGGCGATTGATGCGGCTTTGGGCCCTTAGAGGATTCCGCCCGAGCTTTTTGAAGCATGAGACACGCTCATGCTTGAGAAGGTTCCAACCGTCGGCAACACGGTTGCTGACCGGTACGAAAAGTATTGAAGAGCAAAGAAGAGCAACGGTTCCACAAGCTTTCGGCCAACGCGCCGGGGAAAGGGGGAGAAGATGCGACTCGACATGTCTTATGAGGCGTGGCAGTTCTGGAGCCTGGCGGCCCTGGCGCTGATCGTTCTCGTCGCACTGGTCACGGACGTGCGCCAGCAGCGCATTTCCAACACCCTCATCGTGTTCGCGCTGGCGGCTGGCGTGCTGGTCAACCTGATAGGCCCACAAGCCGGTTTCCGCAGCGCTGGCCTGTTTACCCACGCCCCTGGCGCCCTGGGGCTCAAGGGTGCGCTGCTTGGGGCCTTCGCCGGCCTGGCGGTGTTTTTGCCGCTTTATGCGCTGCGCGCCATGGGCGCGGGAGATGTCAAGCTCATGGCCGCCATCGGCAGCTTTGTCGGCCCGGCCACCCTGGTCAACCTGGCGATGTGTGTGCTGGTCATGGGCGGTGTGCTGGCCCTGGGGCGCATGCTGTGGAAGGGCAACTCGCGCAAGGTGCTGGGCAATGTGGGCACGATGCTGCTGCCGCCCTTTGCCACTGGCGTGCCGCGGTTTGACCCGGCCACCCAGTCGGCCGACCGCATGCCTTACGTCCTGGCCATTGCCGCCGGCCTGCTGGCCTACGGCGCCTGGATCTATACCGGCCACATGCCGCTGATCAGCTTTTAAAGGTGCACACCATGCAAGACTTGCTTACATCCGCACCGCCCCTGCACACGGTGGCTGCATCAGCCGGTTTGCCAGCCGTTTCAGCAACGGGGCCGGGCCATGAAGCTCCGGCACTGCCGCAGGCCTTTCTGGTTGACCTGAGCTTGCGCCACTTTGCCCGGCTGGGCGAGCTGAAGCTCTACGAAGTGGCGCACCATCTGGGGCTGGGGGTTCCGGCGGTGGGGGAGCTGCTGCACCACATGCGCGGCCTGCAACTGCTGGAGGTGCCGCACCGCGGCGCGTTCGAAGGCGACGTGAGCTATGCGCTGACCGACGCCGGCCAGCGCCTGGCCCGGCTGGCGTTCGAGAAATGCCACTACGTGGGCCCCGCCCCGGTGACGCTGCCCGAGTACATGACGCAGGTGCGCGAGCAGAGCCAGGGCCTGGCGCCCGTGCGGGCCGAGCGCCTGCGGCAGGCGATGACGGGCATGGTGATGGACCCGGCCCTGCTGCCCACGCTGGGCGCTGCGCTGAACTCGGGCAAGGCCGTTTACCTGTATGGCCACAGCGGCGTGGGCAAGACGATGCTGGCCGAGCACATGGTCAAAACGCTGGAAGGGCACATCTGGGTGCCGCATGCCG
>JBKJZS010000118.1:0-2048 GCA_046714915.1 Polaromonas sp.
AAGAATGACCTGCTTGGCATCGAGCTTGAGCGGCAAGTGGGCAGCAATGGTGTCTGCCAGCCGTCCGGCATCATCGATGCTGGAAATGGAGGTAAGAATTTCTGGCGGGATTTTCTTGTTCAGTTTGACGTAATGGTCAAACTGCTGCATAACAGCACGACGCAACGCTTCAATTTCGCTGGTCTTGTCGCTGGGGTTGAGCACGGGCGGCTCAACCGGTGTCACGTTGGCGCTGAAGTGCAACTCGCCCTCTTCGATTTTGTTGACGGTCGCACGTTGCTGGCCCTCCACCAGAACCTTGACCGTGCCGTCCGGCAGCTTGAGCATCTGCAAAATCGTGGCAATACAGCCGACCCCGAACATGTCTTCCACGGACGGTTCATCTTTGGCAGCGGCCTTCTGGGCCACGAGCATGATGCGGCGCTCGGCCTCCATGGCCGATTCCAGGGCTTTAATGCTTTTTGGGCGGCCCACGAACAGCGGAATCACCATATGGGGGAACACCACCACGTCGCGCAGTGGCAACAGCGGCAGCTCAATCGGGCTGGAAGGCAATGTAGTTTGTGTGGACATATCGACCTTAAAGGTAAGCCTTAAACGAAAACCCCAGAGCGCAATCTCATGAGCAGGCTTTCAAGTATCGGTGAAAACAATCATCTCAAACGTGGGGAACACTGACTGATTTTCAAGCGTGGCGGCGATTTATGTCGCATTATGTACGCCACGCACTGACTGTGCCTCGTCACCTTGGCGGCATCAGGCCTGCTTGGCAGCTTCACGGTAAACCAGCAGCGGCGCCTTGTTTTCTTCAATCGTGGACTCGTCAACCACCACCTTTTCCACATTGCTGGTGTTGGGCAGGTCAAACATGGTGTCAATCAGGGACTGCTCCAGAATCGAGCGCAAACCACGCGCTCCGGTTTTGCGGGCCAACGCCTTGCGGGCAATGGCCTTGAGCGCCGAGGGTCGAATCTCCAGATCGACACCTTCCATGGAGAGCAGCTTGCTGAACTGTTTGACGACCGCGTTTTTGGGTTCGGTCAGAATTTGCACCAGCGCGTCTTCGCTCAGTTCGGCCAGCGTGGCCACCACGGGCATGCGACCCACCAGTTCAGGAATCAGCCCAAACTTGATCAGATCTTCCGGTTCCACGTCCTTGAATGACTCTGTCAGGCTTCGGGATTTTTTGCTTTTCACCGAAGCGCCAAAACCAATGCCCGACGCTTCAGTGCGGTTCTCAATGACCTTTTCCAGCCCAGAGAAGGCACCACCGCAGATAAACAGGATGTTGGTGGTGTCCACCTGCAGGAAATCCTGGTTGGGGTGCTTGCGGCCGCCTTGCGGCGGCACGGACGCCATGGTGCCCTCAATCAGCTTGAGCAGCGCCTGCTGCACGCCCTCTCCGGACACGTCACGCGTGATCGAGGGGTTATCAGATTTGCGTGAAATTTTGTCGATTTCGTCGATATACACAATACCCTGCTGTGCGCGCTCGACTTCGTAGTTGCAGCTCTGCAGCAGTTTCTGGATGATATTTTCAACGTCTTCCCCGACATAACCCGCTTCAGTCAATGTGGTGGCGTCAGCCATCACAAAAGGAACGTTGAGCGTGCGAGCCAGTGTCTGGGCCAGCAAGGTTTTGCCAGAGCCGGTGGGGCCGATCAGCAAAATATTGCTTTTGGTCAGCTCAACGTCGTCCTTTTTTGCCTTGTCCTTGTGCCGCAGACGTTTGTAATGGTTATAGACCGCGACCGCCAGCGTCCGTTTTGCTGGCTCCTGCCCAATGACATAGCCGTCAAGCGTGGCCTTGATCTCGAGCGGAGTCGGTAGGTCGCCGCGGGTTTCGCGCACATCATCCCCTGCGGGCAGCTCATCGCGGATGATCTCATTGCACAGATCGATGCATTCATCGCAGATGAAGACCGAGGGCCCTGCAATGAGCTTCTTGACTTCGTGCTGGCTTTTGCCGCAGAAGGAGCAGTAAAGAATCTTGCTGCTGTCGCCGGAACGGCTGAGGCGGTCGTCAGTCATGCGTCATAGCCCTGCCC
>JBKJZS010000119.1:0-5541 GCA_046714915.1 Polaromonas sp.
GGGCGGCCCTTCGCTGCGTTCGCCGGCCCCCACGCTTGTCACTGCGTGTGCTGCGCCGCCCCCCGAGGGGGCTGAACTTGCTTGGGGCGGCCCTTCGCTGCGTTCGCCGGCCCCCACGCTGGTCACTTCGTGTGCTGCGCTGCCACTTGCACCAGGAAGAGGGACTGTTCCGCCTGGGGACGGCTTGTCGGTGGAACTAGGCGGGGTCGTGGGGGGGGTCATCAGGTGAAGCTTTCATGGGCGCCGCTTTCGGGCTGGCGACTTTGCGGGCACGCGGTTTCGCTAGGGTTCTGCTATTGATCAGGGCTTCGGCCAGCACGAAATCTTCCGGGTAAGTCACCTTGAAATTATGCGCGCTGCCGCGCACCAGCTTGGGCCTGAGTCCGGCGACTTCCATCGCGCTGGCTTCGTCAGTAACGGTCTCGCCCAGAGTTTGGGCCATCCTCAGGGCCTGTGTCAGCGCCCCCAGGCGGAACATCTGTGGTGTTTGAGCCAGCCACTTGTCCGAGCGCTCCACGGTGGCCAGTACCCGGCCGTCCCGGCCTTGCTTGAGCGTATCTGGTACGGGCTGCGCCAGCAGGCCGCCAACCGGGTCGCTGTGGCAGGCGTCAATCAGTTGATCGATCAAGGCGCTGGTGATCAAGCAGCGAGCCGCATCGTGGACCAGCACCCAGTCGTCAGGCCCAGCCCCTGCGCTCGCCAGCTGGTCCAGGCCATTGAGCACGCTGGCGGCGCGGCTGGCACCGCCGCAAGGCGCCACCTGATAGGCCGCAGCAGGCTTCCGGCTGAAAAAACTGTCGCCTGGCGCGATCACCACCAGACACAACTCAATACGCGCCACCCGGGCAAAGGCCTGCAAGGTATGCTGCACCATTGGCACGCCGGCAATCGGCTGGTACTGTTTGGGCAATGGCGCCGCCGGGATCTGCGCCGCGGCGGCACCGGTGGCCCGGGTGCCTTGGCCCGCACAGGGAATCAGTGCAAAGAAACGCGGAATCAGTGATTTTGGACCTTTTGTCGTCATGACTTCATCATAGATTCTAAAATCAGCCTGTTTACACCCCACTCCAGACGGTTTGGGGTGTTTGGCTTTTGTTTCATGGCTCCTGTTAATTTTCCGACTGCTTCATGGATTTACCCAAACTCGTTCCCGGAAAACGCTACACGCTGCCGCAGCCCGCTGGCTCGGCCGACGCCCTGTTGCTGGCGCAGCTGGGTCTGCAGGAAAAGTCAGCCGGCCGGCTGACCGCCATCGTCACGTCCGATGCCGCCACCGCGCAGCGCCTGCTTGACGAAATTTCTTTTTTTGCGCCCGACGTGCGCTGCGCGCTGTTCCCCGACTGGGAAACCCTGCCCTACGACACTTTTTCGCCGCACCAGGATCTGATCAGCGAGCGACTGGCGACCCTGTGGCGCATCAGTCAGCGTGACAAGGACACCGGAGCCGACTTGGTCATCGTGCCAGCCACCACCGCGCTCTACCGACTTGCACCGCCGAGCTTTCTGGCCGGCTACACCTTTCACTTCAAGGTCAAGCAAAAGCTCGACGAAGCCAAGCTCAAAAGCCAGCTCACGCTGGCCGGCTACAGCCACGTCTCGCAAGTGGTCAGCCCCGGAGAGTACGCGGTACGGGGCGGCCTGATCGATCTGTTCCCGATGGGGTCCCTGGTACCTTACCGTGTGGACCTCTTCGACGACGAAATCGACAGCATCCGCACCTTCGACCCGGACAGCCAGCGCAGCCTGTACCCCGTCCCCGAAGTGCGACTGCTGCCGGGCCGCGAGTTCCCGATGGACGACGATGCCCGGGCCAAGTTCAGAAACCGGTGGCGCGAACTGCTGGACGGCGACCCGACCAAAAGTCGCATTTACAAAGACATCGGCAACGGTGTAGCCACGGCCGGCATCGAGTACTACCTGCCACTGTTTTTTGAAGAAACCGCAACGGTATTTGATTACCTGGGCCAAGACGCCACGGTGGTGCTGCATGGCGACCTCGAGCCGGCCTTCCAGCGCTTCTGGCAGGACACCAAGGACCGCTACCGCCTCGTCAGGGACGCGCCGGACCGCCCTGCGCTGCCGCCGGAAGCACTCTTTCTTGGTACCGAGCAGTTTTACGCGCGCGCCAACGTCTATGCTCAGCTCGCCATTCGCCCGGCAATTGAAGATGTCGCTGACAACGCCCATTTCCAGAAACTGGGCGAAATGTCCGTTGTGCGCGGCGCCGAGGACCCGCTGGCCCGACTCAAGGCGCATATACGAAACACGCCGCAGCGCGTGCTGCTGCTGGCCGAAAGTGACGGTCGGCGGGAAAGCCTGCTGGATTTTCTGCGCGCCAGCAGCATCAGCCCCCCCGCCTTCGATTCACTGGAAGATTTCCAGACCAGCAGCGAAAAGCTGGGCATTGCGACAGCTGCGCTGAACACAGGGTTCAGCTGGCTGCAAGGCGATATTGATTTCGTTACCGAGACCGAGCTGTTCGCCGCCGGGGTGGTCACGCGGCGCCGCAACAAAAAACAGGAACAGGTCAGCGATGTCGAGGCGCTGATCAAGGACTTGAGCGAGCTTAATGTCGGCGACCCGGTCGTGCACAGCGCCCATGGCATTGGCCGCTACAAAGGCTTGATCAACATGGATTTAGGCCAGGGCGCCACGGAGTTTCTGCACCTGCAGTACGCCGACGAGGCGACGCTGTATGTGCCGGTCAGCCAGTTGCACCAGATCAGCCGCTACACCGGTGTCAGTGCCGACGAAGCACCGCTGCACCGCCTGGGCAGCGGCCAGTGGGAAAAGGCCAAACGCAAAGCGGCCGAGCAGGTGCGGGATTCGGCCGCCGAGCTGCTGAACATTTACGCCCGCCGTGCCGCGCGTGAAGGACACGCCTTCCGCTACTCGCCGGACGACTATGAAGCCTTTGCCAACGACTTCGGCTTTGAAGAAACTGCCGACCAGCGCGCCGCGATTCACGCCGTCATCCAGGACATGATCAGCCCGCGGCCCATGGACCGGCTGGTGTGCGGTGATGTGGGCTTCGGCAAAACCGAAGTCGCGCTGCGCGCCGCCTTCATCGCCATCACCGGAGGCAAGCAGGTCGCGCTGCTGGCGCCCACCACCTTGCTGGCCGAGCAGCACTACCAGACGCTGGTGGACCGGTTCGCCAAGTGGCCGGTCAAGGTGGCCGAGATGAGCCGTTTCAGGTCGGGCAAGGAAATCACCGCGGCCATCAAGGGCATTGGCGACGGCAGCATTGACATCGTGGTCGGCACGCACAAGCTGCTGAGCCAGGACGTGAAGTTCCAGCGGCTGGGCCTTTTGATCATCGACGAGGAACACCGCTTCGGCGTGCGCCACAAGGAGGTGATGAAGGCCATGCGTGCCGAGGTCGATGTGCTGACCCTGACCGCCACGCCGATCCCGCGCACCCTGGGCATGGCGCTCGAAGGCCTGCGCGATCTGAGCGTGATTGCCACCGCGCCGCAGCGGCGCCTGGCGATCAAGACTTTTGTTCGCTCCGAGAGCAACGGCGTGATCCGCGAAGCGGTGCTGCGCGAGCTCAAGCGCGGCGGACAAGTCTATTTTCTGCACAACGAAGTCGACACCATTCAAAACCGGCGCGAGAAACTCGAAGTCTTGCTGCCCGAAGCGCGGATTGCGGTGGCGCACGGCCAGATGCCCGAACGCGAGCTGGAAAAGGTCATGAAGGACTTTGTCGCGCAGCGTTACAACATGCTGCTGTGCTCGACCATCATCGAAACCGGCATCGACGTGCCGACTGCCAATACCATCGTGATGAGCCGCGCCGACAAGTTTGGCCTGGCGCAGCTGCATCAGCTGCGCGGTCGCGTCGGCCGCAGCCACCATCAAGCTTATGCCTACCTGATGGTGCCGGATATCGAGGGCCTGACCAAACAGGCCAGCCAGCGGCTTGAAGCGATTCAGCAGATGGAGGAACTTGGCTCCGGCTTTTATTTGGCGATGCACGATCTGGAAATCCGAGGCACGGGTGAGGTGCTGGGCGAAAACCAGAGCGGTAACATGATGGAAATCGGCTTTCAGCTTTATAACGAGATGCTCAGGGAGGCGGTGGCTTCGCTGAAAGAGGGCCGCGAGCCGGACCTGCTGGCACCTTTGAGCGTTAGCACCGAAATCAACCTGCACGCGCCAGCCCTGCTGCCCAGCGATTACTGTGGCGATGTGCATCTGCGGCTGTCATTTTATAAAAAACTGGCGACCGCCAAAAATACCGACCAAATCGACGCACTGCTCGAAGAAATCGTCGATCGCTTCGGCAAACTGCCGCAGCAGGCGCAAACACTGGTCGATGTGCACCGGCTGCGCGTAATCGCCAAGCCCTACGGCGTCATCAAGGTCGATGCCACGCCGGCTGTGATTCACATCACCTTCAAAAAGGACCCTCCTATCGACTCGACGGCCATCATGCAGCTGATCCAGAAGAACAGGCACATCAAGCTGGCCGGCAATGACAAGCTGCGCATCGAACGCGAACTCAAGGAACCGAAAGACCGTGCGCAAATGGTGCGCGACGTGTTGCGGAGTTTGGGTCAACCCGTGACATATGCCGAGGCATAGGCTAAACTGACATGTATTGAACACTGCAGGAGAATCATCATGGATCACGTCGCTGAAAAAACTGCTGAATATCCGGTTGAAGCCCCGGCACGCCACGTGCGCCTGTTTCGCAACGGCGCCAACCAGGCCGTGCGTATTCCCAAAGAATTTGAATTACCCGGCAAAGAGGCCGTCATGCACCGCGAAGGCAACCGGTTGGTCATCGAAGCCATTGAACCCAAGCACCCCAGGGGCAGCGCTGCTGCGCTGCTAGCGGTTTTGGCCACCATGGAGCCTATTGACGAAGAGTTTCCTGATGTTGATGAGGGCTTGTTGCCGATGGAAGACGTTGATTTATGACCGTGCGGCTGGCACCTGACACGCCGCTTTTGATGTTGGACACCAACATCATTTCTGACTTGATGCGCAACCCCCAGGGTAAGTCAAACACCCAACTTCAGCAGTTGATGGACTCAGCGCCAGACGTCAAAGTGTGTACGAGCCTGGTGGTGGACTGCGAGGTCAGCTTTGGACTGCGACGTAAACCATCCAAGTCACTTCAACAGGCATATGCCAATTTGTTGCAAGTCGTTGAGATCATGCCCATGGACCTTTCGGTAACAAGCCACTACGCCGACCTTCGGACGCATCTTGAACGCCTTGGCACCCCCATCGGCCCCAACGACACCCTGATTGCCGCGCACGCCCTGGCGCTGGACTGCACGCTGGTGACGGATAACGAAGCGGAATTTCGCCGGGTGCCGGGTTTGCGGGTGGAAAACTGGTTGAAAGAGGAAGTGGTCAGGGAAGTCGCGCAAGCTGGCCCGAAGTGACTCCACCGTGACAACTTATACAAAAACTGCATCTAGCCCCCGCCAATACTGTGCAAGCAGCTATCACAATAATAGCAACCATCACCATGAGCACACCTCACGAAACCTGGAGCACCTCAGCGCCCCACAACTGCGCCGC
>JBKJZS010000120.1:0-3552 GCA_046714915.1 Polaromonas sp.
ATCCTGGTGGCGCCGGGCTACGCGCCCTACGAGCAGTACTACGCCAATGGCGACAGCCAGGGGCCTTGGACCGACATCTACAGCCTGGGTGCCACCTGCTACCGGGCCATCGCAGGCGAGGCGCCGATGGATGCCATCACCCGCAGCAAGGGCGTGCTGGGCAGCACGCGCGAGATGCTGGCGCCGGCCGTTGAACGCGGCGCACGCCGCTATTCGCCACAGTTTCTGCAGGCCGTCGACCACGCCTTGGCGTTCGCTGAACGCGACCGTCCACAGACGCTGGATCAGTGGCGGCGCGAACTCACCGGGGACGGCGAGAAGGCCGACCCCTTCGCCGCCGTGGCTGCCGCCGACGCCGCGCTACCCGCAGCCGTGGCGCCACCCGCTGCTCGGGCTGGGGCCAGCACCCGTGAGGTGGTCGCCTGGGCCGGTCTGGGCGCGGCGTTGATGGGGCTGGCCTTCTTGTTGTGGCCGCGTTCTCCGACGCCCGAGGCCGAGCGGCTGGCGCGGATCGAGCGCCCGTTGAGCGCAACGACCGGCACGAGCGGCGCCAGCACAGCGAGCAGCGCGGGTATTGGGCTTGCGCTGCCAGCGCCAGTGGCCTCGGAACCCGTGCCGACGGCGTCGGCCTTGGTTGCCGGGCCGCCAGCCCAACCCGCAGTGGTGGAGGCGCGCAAGGAAGAGCCGGCCCGGCCGGTCAAGGCTGCTGCTCCCAAGGTCGCGCCGCGTATGTCGCCCAAGCCCGCGGTTGCGGTCACGCCGGCACGGGCGCCAGCACCTGTGCCGACGCCCGTGGCTGCGCCTGCAGCTGCACCTGCGCCGGCAACGGCGGTTGCGGCTGCTCCCCCGCCGGCTGCTCCCCCGCCTGCGCAGGCACCCGCGGCCATCTCCCCACCGGCGACTGCATCCGCAGTGCGGGAAGAAGCCAGGGTCGCAGCTGCGCCAAGGGCCGCCGCCGAGCCGGTTGCGCCGAGCGACGACAAGGAGGCGTTTGCCTTCTACCGTGCGCGCGCGCTCAAGGGCGATGCTGACGCCAGGTTTCGGCTGGGCGAGATGTACGCGCAGGGCAAGGGCGTGACGCAGAACCTGAACCAGGCCTACATCTGGTTTGGGCTCGCGGGGCGTTCCGGCCATGGCGGGGCGCGCGCCCGGCAGGCGCAGGTGGCCGAACGCCTGCAGCCGGCCGAACGGCGGCAGGCGGATCGCCAGATCGAACAGGTAGGCAAAGAGGCTGGCAAAGGCACGGAGTAGCCATACATGAAAACATCAGGACATCCTTCTTGCTGGCGAAGCTTTGCGCTCGCGCTATCCATTGCCATGGTCGGCTGTGCCAGCGACCAGGACAAGAGCGCGGCCATCAACGCTGTCAACCAGGCCTTTCAGGCGGATTACGAAGCCATGCTGGCCGACAAGGGTGTGCGAACCTACACGGTGCGCCGGATGGATGCTTTCGTCGCGCTGCACGCGACCTTTGGCAGGCTTGGCATGCGCGTTACCGATCAGGACCCGGACATCGGCACGCTCACCGCCGACGCTGCGGCGCCGCACCCGCTGAACGCGCAGGAATGGCAACAGGCCGCTGCGGCGGACCTGCCCCGCATGCGCGAAATCGCTCGCCCCCATGTCGGCTTGCTGGCCACGATGATCAGGTTCGAGCCCGAGGGGCTGGAGATCGTCATCCATGCCACCGTGCTCGATGCCGGCGGCGGCAGTGAGGTGTCGCTGACCACGCGCATGCGCGAGATCGCGCCACCCAGGACCAACATGCCGCGCCGCGAGTACCCGCCGCCTACAGGCGTGCGACTGGCGCTGGACAAGATCTGGCGGCAGTTCGAACAGGAACTGCGCGCGGCGCGAAAGATTCCTTGACCGGATCGCCGCGCTATCCGTTGGCGGGGGCCGCGCTGTCTAGCCGCCGGGCCGCCCCAAGGCGACGACGGCCCCCTTGGGGGTCAGCGCAGTACACGTAGTGACAAGCGTGGGGGTCATCCCAGTGATGCGAAGACCGCCTGGGTCTGCGCCGACGGCATGATCTTCATGCGCATCGACAAGGTGGTGCGCAGCCGCTCATAGGTCTCACGTGCGGCATCCAGGTCGCCATGGCGCTGGTAGCACAGCATCAGGTTGCGGTACGGCGCTTCGAACAGGTTGTCGGCCCGCAGGAATTGAAGGTAGAAGTTGGCGGTGGTTTCGAAATCGCCCGCCTCTTCGTGATGCCGGGCGACGCGCGCTACGCAGCGCAACAGCCGTGCGCGCAGCTGCTCGCGAAACGCGATGTAGCCGGGCTGCTCTGATTCATCGGGCAGGAACGGGCCCCGGTACAGGTCCAGCGCTTCCTGCACGCAGGCATGAAGGGCAGGGTCGGGCCTCTTGGTGGACGTCAGCGCCGTCGGCACTCGGGTCGTGTCTTCGATTTCCGACAGCACCTGGTCCAGCGCGGCGGTGTCGGCCCAAACGATCCCGGGGTGCAGCGACAGGCGGCCATCGCGCAGCGTCAGCGCTTCGTCATCGTCGAGGAGGCGACGCAGCCGGTGCAGCGCGGCGGTGAAGGACTTGTGCGCGTAGTCGGCATCCACCTGTGGCCACAGCGCGTCGGACAGCCGGTACACCCGGACCGCGTCGCCGCCCAGCGAGATCAGCAGCTTGAGCAGCTCCGCCGGACGTCCCGGGCCTTTGCCGGAGAACTCCACCGGCGCGTCATGCGCGGCAATCTCGAACCGCCCCAGCGTTTGAATGCGAATCGGCCAGGGCCAGGCCTTCACGCGCAGCGGCGGCACGGCGGGGCTGAGCTTGCGCTCGCGTACCAGCCGGCGCGCGTGGTCGGTCTCGATGCCGTGCCGCAGCGCCAAAGCACACAGTTGCGCTGCATCACGCGCGCTCCATCCTGGCATCAGCGCGATGCCATGTTCGCGGCCAGTACGGAACGCCCTTTCCAGCGCATCCAGCGCGGCCAACGCTTGCGGTTCTTGCTGCTGCTGGCATGCAACGCCTGCCGTCGCAAGCTGCAGCGCGTAGCCCGCTAGCGGGCTCGATTCGTCCGGCAGCAGCGCTTCGGCGCCGCGCAGTTGCGCCTCGCTGCCGCGCTGGTCGTTGCTTTTCGCCAGCAACAGCGCCTGCGTGCAGCGGGCCAGGCCTTCGAGCCAGCCCAGACCCAGCTCGGACGCAAGGGCCGCCGCTGTCCGTGCCTCGCGTTGCGCCATCACTGCGTCGTCGCCCTGTTGCGCCAGCCAGCAGCGCAGGAAGTGCAGGATGGCGCGGTCACCGCGGCGCAGACGGGCCATGTCCGACTCGAACCATTGCAGTTGCGCCCGAGCGAAGTCGGCGTCGTCTTCGCCCAGTGCGGCGGCGGCGGCCAGTCCGTGCAGAAACGCGTCGTAGCCGGCGATGCCTTCCTGCTCTGTGAGAAGCAGGCCGCCCTCCGCCCGCGCGCGCGCCAGCGCGAACTGCCCCGACAGCAAGGCGGCCAGCGCCGACACCAGGGTGGCTTGCGGCGTGGCCTGGCCCGGCGCCGCATCCGTGCCGGGCGACTCGAGCAGCGCCGAGGCGCTGCTC